>JBHAET010000276.1:0-4053 GCA_041855705.1 Neisseriaceae bacterium | reverse complement strand
CCTGTGGTTGCAGTTTGTGACGGTGGCCGGTGATAAGCGTGATCAAAATAGCACGGAATCGGGTTTGACTGCCAGTACGGTGTTCTGCAATCTCAGGCTGTGATGCGACAAGTTTTCTGGGGCTTGGGCGGCATGGGGTGTGCCGTTTCCGGCCAGATGCGGCGATGGCGGCTGCGCCGGCATCAGAATGAGACCTTTGCAAAACCCTCATCTGCGGCGCATTTCTGCGTTGTGCGCTGCTCGCTCGCCTATCTACTTGATATGTCTGCGCTCGCTGCGCTGCTACGCCTTGAACTGCATCCGCATCTGGAGGTTTTGTAAAGGTCTCAGAATGTGTGCAGCAACCACAGCCAGCCGTTGAGGGCGGCCACGCCGGTGATCATGCTGATCAGTACATTGCGCCAGCGGCGGTAGCTGAGCCAGACACAGACGAGAGCCAGGATTTCAGCAACCAGTTGCCGTGGCTGGCTGACGGCCTGGTCTAGGCTTAAGCTGGCCAGAATCAGCAACACCATCACGCTTAAAGGCAGGGCGAAATTAAGTGCGTGCAGCAGCACCGATTTGAGCCAGATGCGCGGCAGCAAAACCGGTGCGGCGCGCAGCAAAAAGGTCACCGCACCCATGGACAGTACCGCCAGCAGCCATTGCCATGCCTGCGTACTCATGACGATTCTCCCGGATTCCACCACAGGGCACGAGCCAGAATGGCCAGCACGCACAGTCCCACGGCGGTGAGCAGCAGGTATTGGGTGGTCAGCAGTTTGGCCAGTACAAAAGCAACCACCGCCAGCACGCAGGGCCACCAGACTTTTTTGCTTTGGAATTGTTCATAAGCCAGAATCAGGAACAGGCATGCCAGGGCAAAGTCCAGATGCGGAATCAGTTCGTTGAGGCCAGCTCCCATTGCCACCCCGATCACGGTGGCAGAGCACCAATACAGCTGGTTCAAAAACAGGATGCGGCCAAACAGCGGCCGGCGCAGGGCTTCAGGCAGGGTGGTGAGCACCGAAAAGCCTTCGTCGGTGAGGGCAAACAGGGCATAGGCACGTTCGGCACGGTTGAGCGGCAAATGACCGAGCAGCGGCAGGGCGTAGAAAATATGGCGCAGATTGATCACCAGCGCATTGAGAGTAAGGGTGGCAATGCCGGCACCGGAGGCCAGCAGCGGAATTGAGGCATATTGGGCGGCGCCGGTGTACAGGATCACGCTCATGGCCAGCGCCAGCCAGCCGGGCAGACCGGCGGCACTCATCAGCACGCCAAAGGCGATGCCGGCCGGAAAATAGCCCATCGCCACCGGCATGCTGTGCTTGAAGGCCAGCTGCCAGCGTTGGCGTGAAGACAGGGGGGCGGGTTCGGACATGATGACGAGGCATTTAGTAATGAGGCGGTACTTCGTCCACGGGTGAAAACGGCACCGCATCGTCGCTGCTTTTTTCAGGCAGCCTCTGGTACAGCAATCGCAACTGGGCCTGTTGCAAATCCAGGGTTTGCTGCAGACGGGCCACCGTGTCGCTCAGGCTGCTGAGGGCATCATCTTGCCAGGCAACCTGGATTTCCAGCTCGGTCACGCGTGCTTCCAATTGTTCGCGGGTCATGATGGCACCCTGCAGGGACAAAAAAGCCGCATCATACCGCAAGCATCCGGGGGCAGCCAGCGCGCTGGGCCAAATATCTGCCGTTGCGTTCATTGCCTACGGGCCCGGCAGGCGGTGCATATGCCGTCGGTGGCCGGTTTCCGCCAAACACGACGGTGCCGGTACAATGGCGGTTTTCAATGCGGGGCGTGCCGATGTTGCCGTTGTTTTCACCGTCGCTGTGGCTGTGTGCCGTGGCCACGGTTGCGTTTTATGTGTGGCAGAACCATTTTGCAGCGCAAGGCGGGGTGATTGCGTTGCCCAAGGCGCTGTGGCTGGGGCTGACCATTTATTACTGGTTGCTGTTGCCGCCTTTGCTGCTGGCCGGCGGCCGGTTGGATGCGCGGCTGGCCCGCGCTTATGGTTGGTTTTGGTTGCCGATGCTGGCCCGCGCGCTGATTGAATTGTGGCTGCTGTATGGCGGCGGCGGTTGGCGCTATGCCTACGGCATCGCACATGATGTGTTCAGCTTGCTGCTGCTGCTGGGCTTGTATTGGTCTGTTCGCCACAACGGGCCGCGCCATTGGCGGCTGACGCTGTTGGTGATGGCGGCGATGTTTGCGGCCGAAGCCTGGTTTGCCCATTATATTTCGGCATTCAATCACGGCCGGCCGCATGCCGAATTGTGGTTTATCGGCTGGGAGGCGCCGCACCTGCCCAACCAGCTGTTGACCTGTGGATGCGTGGCTTTGCTGCTGGGTTGGCTGGCATATGTGTGGCGGCAGGAGCGCCTGCTGGCCGCATCGTGAAGTTAAAGTGCAGCCGGGATGCCAAATCCGATCCCTTTTCTTGAACTGCATCCACTTTTTGAGACCTTTGCAAAACCTCCAGATGTGGATGCCGTTCAAGGCGTAGACCATGCTGCGAGTGCAGACATCACATAGCGTTAGGCAAGCGAGCGGGCAGTACCCTATAAGGGTATAAACTTACAACGCTTCAAATGCGCCGCAGATGGGGTTTGCAAAGATCTCTTTTTGAATTGCATCCGCATCCGGGGTTTGGGCAAAAATTTGACCCTTTGGGCGGCCTGGCACAGTGTGCAGGGGCGTCCAAAGGGTGGGGCATTCAAGCGGGTGACGGGGTGGCCAACCGGCGCTGTGCCGGCGATGGCCCGAAGTCCTTCACATCGGGAGGTTTTGCGCCGCGTTTAGCGGATAAACTCGCGGTGAATGGCCTTGAACTGGGGATGGCGGGCGCTGGTGAGCCATTCGAATGCCACCATTTCGCCGCTGACAATGTGGCAGCCGGCCTGGCGCATGCGGGCCAGGGCCAGTTCGCAATCGGATGCCTGGCGCGAGGCCACGGCGTCGGCCACCACAAATACCTGATAGCCGTGGCTTTGCAGGTCAATCGCGGTTTGCAGCACGCAAACATGGGCTTCGATGCCGGAGAGCACCAATTGGCGCGCGCCGCCGAGCATGGCCGGTTTCAGGCAGCCTTCGGCCCAGACCGAAAAATCCTGTTTGTGCACGGTGACCGCCTGCGGGGCGGCCCGGATGATGGCATCGGCAGTGGCGCTGATTTTGTCGGCACAATGTTCGGAAATCACGGTGGGGATATTGAGCGCATCGGCCAGCCCCGCCAGCCAGACATTGCGTGCCAGCACGGTGTGTTCGGGGTCGAGTGCGCTCAGCAGCCGGGATTGGACATCCACAATCAGCAGGGCGGATTGTTCGGCATTCAACAGCATGATTTCTCCTGGTGGTTGTTATGGTGTGTGGCGGGCCAAGGGCTCAATCTCGCGCCATTGATGGCAGATGCCCGGTTGGCCCGGTGTCGTGACGGCCGCGGGGGTGCGGTGGCGTTTCAGGCAGCCTTGGCAGGCTGCCTGAAACGCGGTCAACGTGCCGGAATGGTGCCCATGCGCTGGGACAGCGAGGTTTGCGGCTCGTTGAACAGGCTGGCGTAATAAGTGGCGTTGGCCATCACGTTTTTCACATAGGTCCGGGTTTCGTCAAACGGAATGGTTTCGGCGTAAATGGCACCCTCCAGCGGTACGGCAGCCTGCCAGCGGCGGGCACGGCCGGGACCGGCATTGTAGCCGGCGGTGGCCAGCACCTCATGGCCCAGCCGGTTGCGGGCGTCGCCCAAATACCAGGTGCCCATGCGGATGTTGCCGTCCATATTGTGCAGTTCGGCCGGATCCATGCCGATTTTGCGGGCGATTTCCTGGGCGGTGGCTGGCATCACCTGCATCAGGCCGGTGGCGCCAACCCGCGATTTGACACCCAGCATGAAGCGGCTTTCCTGGCGGATCAGGCCGTACACCCAGGCCGGATCCACCGCCGCCTGGGCGGCATAGCGCTCGGTGGTGCTGCGGAACGGTGAAATGTAGCGCAAGGTGTAATTGAGTTTGTGGTTGGTGCGGTCGGCGCTCAGGATGCCCATTTCGTAAAAACCGTGCTGGTGTGCCAAT
>JBHAET010000275.1:0-5034 GCA_041855705.1 Neisseriaceae bacterium | reverse complement strand
CGGTCATGCCCAACATCAGAGCAGCCTGTTGGCGGTGGCCAATTCCGAATTGGTGTCGTTACTGCAAAGCCGCCAGCTGCCGTTTACCCAGGCGACCGGTGCCTGCATGGACGCGGCTGCGGTCAGCACGGCCCGTCAATTGCAGTCGCTGTATTGGCTGGTTGGCGGTCTGATGTTGTTGGCCATCGGTGGCGGGTTTTACCTGGTGCGCCTGAAGGCGCAGGTCAAGGCGGGCCATCAGCCGCAGATCAATTCCCAGCTGATCCGCAAAATCGTCGGCATGCAGCAGCCGGCGGTGTCGGCGGCCAAACCGGCAGTGGCGGCCAGTTTACCGGGCGGCGTGGTGTTGACGGCACTGGTGCCCGGTCTGCGCGATGTGTCTGTGCGTCCGGGGCAAAGCCTGGTGTTCGGCCGCGACCGTCAGGCCGATGTGGTGGTGGCCCATGAACAGGTGTCATCGCGTCACCTGCGACTGTCATTGCAAGGCGGCCGTTTGGAAATGGAAGATTTGGGCAGTCTGAACGGCAGCTTTGTCAACGGTCACAAAACCAGCCGTGCCGTACTGCAAGCGGGGGATGTGCTGGCTTTGGCGGCGCCCGGCGGCATTGCCGATTTCCGGGTGGATGCGGCTGCGGCCGAGCGGCGGCCCTCATCGGTGAGTTTGCAGCCGATGGCTGCCGGTTTGCCGGCCATCATGCTGCATGCGGGGCAAACGGTACGGGTTGGCCGGGCAGCCGACAATGATGTGGTGATCGCCCATCCGCAGGTTTCCGGCCACCATTGCCGCTTCAGTCTGGATGAGGACGGCAGGGTATGGGTGGAGGATTTGCAGTCAAGCAACGGCACCTTTGTCGGCAGTTTCGGCCAGCGCATCGGCCGCAGCGAAGTGGCAGCGGGGCAGACCGTTTATCTGGCGGTGCAAGACATTGCCTTTAAACTGAATACCTAAAGGAGGGATGTGATGGCGATGCAATTGTGTCCGGCACACAAGCATTATTTCGATGCCGCCTTGCATGCGGAATGCCCGTATTGCCAGGAAACGGCACCCGTGGTTCCCATGGCGGCACCGGCCGCGGCAGCCAGTGCCAAAACCCAGGTGGTGCCAGCAGCGGTGGCAGCCAAAACCCAACCGGTGGGCAATCTGCAAACCGCCGATGCCGGTACCAAAACCGTGATTCTGGGGACCGGCGCCACCGGTGTGCCGGCAGCCGAAGTGTTGCCGGTGGTCGGCTGGCTGGTGATCATCGACGGTCCCGGCCGTGGCCGTGATTTCCGCCTGGTGCAGGGCGAAAACCGCATCGGCCGTCAGGCCGGTCTGGAGGTGTGCCTGGATTTTGGTGACGGTGCCGATGCGGCCGTCAGCCGCGAGCCGCATGCCTGTGTGGTGTTTGACCACCATGTGCAGGAGTTTTTCATTGAACGCGGCAGCAGTCGCAATCTGCCGCTGCTCAACGGCAGCAGCATCCGTGGCGAGCCGACCCTTCAGGCCTACGATGTGATTCAGGTGGGTGCTACCCGCTTGCTGTTTGTGCCCTTGTGCCATGCCGGCCGGCATTGGGACGGCGACATGGCTTCTGTGGTGGCCGCTTAGCCGGACAAGGTTACCTGAAAGATGAACGGATCGCATACCATCATGCCGCCGGTTTTGCAGCAAAGCCGGTTTCGGCTGGCCAAAATGGATTGCCCCAGCGAAGAACAGCTGGTGCGTTTGCAGTTGGCGGGCATGCGCAGTGTGGTGGCGCTGGATTTTGATTTGGCCGCACGCTGTGTGCAGATTACCCATGATGGCAGTTACCGGCCGGTGTGGCAGGCCTTGGTACGCCTGAATCTGGGTGCCGAATATCTGGGCAGTCGGGTGGTGCCGGCGCCGGTTGCCACCGCCGCCGATGGTGCGACGGCACGGCAGCGGCGCTTGTTGTGGCAGGTCTTGCTGATCAATCTGTTGCTGTTTGTGCTGGAAATGGTGGCCGGTTGGTGGGCGCAATCCATGGGCTTGCTGGCCGATGGATTGGACATGCTGGCCGATGCTGCGGTTTATGGTTTGGCCTTGTCGGCGGTGGGTGCGGGCGTGATCCGTCAGCAACAGGTGGCCCGCAGTGCCGGTGTGTTGCAGGCCGCTCTGGCGGTGTGGGGCCTGGTGGAAGTGTGGCGCCGCTTTCTGGGCTGGGAGGGCATGCCGGTATTCGAAATCATGATGGCGGCGGCGGCACTGGCATTGGTGGGCAACAGTGCGTGCCTGTATTTGCTGCACCGCCAGCAAGATGGCGGTGCCCACATGCGGGCCAGTGTGATTTTTACCGCCAACGATGTGTGGGTCAATCTGGGGGTGATATTGGCCGGTGTGCTCACTCATGTCAGTCAGTCCAAATATCCGGATTTGCTGGTGGGCATGGTGGTGTTTGTGCTGGTGGCGCAGGGCGCCCGCCGGATTTGGCGCCTGGCCGATACCCCGTGAGTCGGGTGTCTTTTTGCTGAGACTGATGGTGCAGATGCCTGGCCGCCATCGAGCATGTCCGCGACATCGCCGGCTTCAGGCAGCCGGCTGCCGGGCAGGGCTGCCTGAAACGGTTGGCGGGCGGGTCGGCCGGATGACACGGCGTGTCCTTGTTTTCTGATCCGGTGCCCCAGCCTTCGTGCTGGGGCACCGGGTATGAAAAATGGTTTGATTTGTGTGTATTTGTTTGATGATTTGTTTTTGCAGAAAGGCAGAACATGAGCATGATTGAATTGAAAGTCCCCGACATCGGCGGCCACGAAAACGTGGACATCATTGCCGTCGAAATCAAGGTGGGTGATGTGGTGGCCGTAGAGGACACCCTGATCACGCTGGAAACCGACAAAGCCACCATGGACGTACCGGCCGAAGCGGCCGGGGTGGTGAAAGAGGTGAAAGTGAAGGTGGGCGACAAAATTTCCGAAGGCGGCGTGATTGCGGTGATTGAGGCGGCCGCTGGCGCTGCCGAAGCGCCCAAGGCCGCCGAAGCGCCGAAAGCCGAGGCGGCGGCATCCGTGGCCGCACCGGCACCGCAGGCTGCTACATTTGGCGGCACGGCCGATGCCGAATACGACGTGGTGGTTTTGGGCGGCGGCCCCGGCGGTTATTCCGCTGCCTTTGCCGCGGCCGACGAAGGCCTGAAAGTGGCCATCATCGAGCAATACAGCACCTTGGGCGGCGTGTGCCTGAACGTGGGCTGCATTCCTTCCAAAGCCCTGTTGCACAACGCGGCGGTGATCGACGAAGTGAAACACCTGGCCGCCAACGGCATCAAATACCTCGCGCCCGAAATCGACATCGCCATGCTGCGCGGCTACAAAGAAAAAGTGATTGGCAAGCTCACCGGCGGTCTGGCCGGCATGGCCAAGGCACGCAAAGTGGATCTGATTCAGGGCAAGGGCGAATTTGTCGGTGCCAACCACATTCAGGTAGCCCTGACCGAATCGGCGCAATACGAGCAAGCCCAAGAAACCGGTGAGAAGAAAACCGTGGCCTTTAAAAACGCGATCATCGCCGTGGGCAGCCGCGTGGTGAAACTGCCGTTTATTCCCGAAGATCCGCGCATCGTCGACTCCACCGGCGCGCTGGAATTGCGTGAACAAGGCGGCAAGCTGCCGGAAAAAATGCTGATCATCGGCGGCGGCATCATCGGTCTGGAAATGGGCACCGTGTACAGCACGCTGGGCACCCGTCTGGATGTGGTGGAAATGATGGACGGCCTGATGCAGGGCGCCGACCGCGATTTGGTGAAGGTGTGGCAGAAGATGAACGAACACCGTTTCGACAACATCATGCTCAACACCAAAACCGTGGCGGTGGAAGCCAAGCCAGACGGCATCTACGTGAGCTTCGAAGGTGAGAAGGCACCCAAAGAGCCGCAGCGCTACGATTTGGTTTTGGTGGCCGCCGGCCGTGCGCCCAACGGCAAATTCTGCGGCGCCGAAAAAGCCGGTGTGGCGGTGACCGAGCGCGGCTTTATCGAAGTGGACAAGCAGCAGCGCACCAATGTGCCGCACATTTACGCCATCGGCGACGTGGTCGGCCAACCGATGCTGGCGCACAAAGCGGTGCACGAAGGCCATGTGGCGGCCGAAAACTGTGCCGGCCATAAAGCCTATTTCGACGCGCGGGTAATTCCCGGCGTGGCCTACACCGATCCCGAAGTGGCCTGGGTGGGCGTGACCGAGGAAATCGCCAAGCGCGACGGCATCAAAATCACCAAATCGGTATTCCCCTGGGCCGCCAGCGGCCGCGCCATTGCCAACGGCCGTGACGAGGGCTTTACCAAGCTGATTTTCGATGCCGATTCCGGCCTGATCATCGGCGGCGGCATTGTCGGCACCCACGCCGGCGACATGATCGGTGAAATCTGCCTGGCCATCGAAATGGGCTGCGATGCGGAAGACATCGGCAAAACCATCCACCCGCATCCGACCCTGGGCGAGAGCATCGGCATGGCCGCCGAAGTGGCGCTGGGTGTGTGCACCGAT
This sequence comes from Neisseriaceae bacterium, assembly GCA_041855705.1. Lineage (GTDB taxonomy): Bacteria > Pseudomonadota > Gammaproteobacteria > Burkholderiales > Neisseriaceae > JALJZY01. Next base: position 549 of record JBHAET010000275.1, on the reverse strand, counting down.
CTGCCGCCGCAGCGCAAGAAGAAATAATCAACCGTTCCGCCGGCCTGGATTTAGAAAAAGCTACCTGATGTTTCAGGTAGCTTTTTGTTTTTGGCTGACAATCGAAAAGTCTCAACACCTCAAACTTTGTAACCAATTTCCGGTACTACGAGCGGGCTGGTTTACAAACTATGGCATTAAAATTGCTTAATCTTAACATGGTATGCAAATTGCTTAATTCTGTATATTCGTGTCGCACTGGTTGCTTTTGGTCGGCTGCAGATTGATCAAAATACGGTTACACCCCCTGTTGGTTATGGCGCATTGGGATGCGTTCTGCCCGATAGCGGCAAGTAGCAGCGGGTGGGCCGGGAAACGTCGTAACAAAATTGAATGGTTGATGATGGCGGGTGTGCAAGGCACACCCTGCTTGTATTGCATGAACAGATTGGGGAAGTGAAATGGCGCGCTATCTGGTTGCGAATGTGCGTAACGCACAGGGTTTGGCAGAAACTTTGCATCTTCATGCCGGACACACGGCCAAGGTGAAGGCAGCGGCAGGAACACAGT
>JBHAET010000274.1:0-4232 GCA_041855705.1 Neisseriaceae bacterium | reverse complement strand
TGTTCAGGCTGAGATCTTTGCAAAATATCCAGATGTGGATGAAGTTCGAGGCGTAGCAGCACAGCGAGTGCAGACATATCAGATAGATAGGCAAACGAGCGAGCAGCGCACAACGCAGAAATTCGCCGCAGATGGGTATTTTGCAAAGGTCTCTAAAAGCGTTCAGGCAGCCTAGAGGCTGCCTGAAACGTGTGTCACGCTGCTGACCGGCTACTGGTTGGCACGAATCCACGCAAGCCAGCGCTCAAACAGTTGCGGCTGCAAAGCAGCGATCACCGAGCGGGTGAACACATGCTCACCACTCCAGAATGCGTCGCCTTCCAGGGTGGCCAAGCGACCGCCCGCTTCTTCATAAATCAATGCGCCGGCAGCATAATCCCACAGACGCTGGCCGCCGTGCACATAAACGTCATAACGGCCGGCGGCCAGATAACACCAGTCCAGGGTACTGCAACCCATGCTGCGCTGACTGCCGACCGGCGACAGGGTGTGCATGCGGCTGGCCAGTTTGCCCGAACGCAGGTATTTGACCTCCACTCCGGCAATCGCATCGCTCAGCGGCTTGGACACGCTGCGCAAAGGCAGTCGCTGGCCGTTCAGATAGGCACCGTGACCGCGCTCGGCATAGAACAATTCCTGCGACACCGGATTGTAAATCACACCCAAACGGCTGTAGCCGTGCTCAATATAGGCAGCAGACAGGGCAAAGTGCGGCAGGCCGTTGATGAAATTATTGGTGCCGTCAATCGGATCCACCACCCACAGGCCTTGCGCCTGATGCTGCCACAAATCGTGTTGCTGTGCCGACGGCATTTCTTCGCCCAGCATCGGCACATCGGCAATTGAGCGCAGGCCGTGGGCAAAGGCGGATTGCGCCACCAGATCGGCCTCGGTCAGCAGGCTGCCGTCCTGCTTTTTGCTGACACTGACCGCCAAAAAACGGGGCATGACTTCGGTTTGCGCCACATGGCGCACCAGTTGGATCAATGGGTTTAACACACAGACTCCGACCCCGGCCTGTCGGGCAGGGATGATTTTATGGTTCAACCAATATATAGTACCGGCTTTCCGGCCAAATACCAAACCGCCATGCCGCGCTTTTACCTGCCCCATCCGCCAGCCCCAGCCACCCGCTTTGATTTGCCCGACACCGTGGCACGCCACATTCAAGTGCTGCGCCTGCAACCGGGCGATACCGTGGAACTGTTTGACGGACAAGGCATGCTGTATCCGGCCATCATTTGTGCCATGGGCAAAAAAAGCGTACAGGTGCAACTGCAGGCTGCTGCGGCGCACTCGGTGGAGTCACCGCTGCCAATCACGCTGTTGCAATCGGTTTCCGCCAGCGAGCGCATGGACCTGACCATTCAGAAAAGCGTGGAATTGGGTGTGAGCCACATCGTGCCGGTGTTAAGCGAGCGCAGCAGCCAGCGCTTAAGCGGCGAGCGGGCAGCCAAAAAAGTGGCTCGCTGGCAAGAAATCGCCATTGCCGCCTGCGAACAATGCGGCCGCACACAGCTGCCCAGTGTTGCCGATATCGCACTGCTGCCGGCCGCACTGTCGGCATTGCCCGCCACCGGCGCACGTTTGCTGATGAGTTTGCAACCGGGCGCCAGCCTCAAGCAATTACCCCCGCCCCTTGCTATTCAGGTGCTGGTGGGCCCGGAAGGCGGGTTCAGTTTGGCAGAAGAACAGCTGGCAATCACCCAATTCGGTTTCCAAGCCATCGGTCTCGGTCCCCGCGTTCTGCGCACCGAAACCGCCGCTCTGGCGGCTGTGGCCGCCATGCAAACCTTGTGGGGCGATTTTTCCGCCTGAGCACACTGCTCACGCCGGCCGGCAACGGGCATCCCATACCGCCAGCCACCACATCAGCAAACCGGCCAGAGCCAAACCGGCGCCCACCCAACCGGTCGCGCCCCAGCCATAGCCGGCGGTAATCGCCAAACCACCCAAGAAGGGTCCCAAGGCATTGGCTGCGTTGAATGCGCTGTGATTGAGCGCGGCTGCCAACGTCTGCGCCTCCCGCGCCACATCCATGAGCCGGATCTGCAAGATGGTGCCGATGGCGCCGCCCATGCCGATGAGTACCACCAACATACACAGCCAGCCCAAATGACGGATGACCAGCGGATAAGCCGACAAGGTCAGCGCACTCCACATCAGCAATGCCGCCACACCCAGCATCGGCCGTTTGCCGACCAGACGCGGCACCAATAAATTGCCCAGCGTCATGCCCAGTCCAAACAAACCCAACACCAGCGGCGCCCAGGCGGCCGGAACACCGGTTTCGGCTTCCAGGGTGGACGCCATATAGGTGTACACCGCAAACATGCCGCCAAAACCGATGGCGCCAATCGCCAGTGTCAGCCAAATTTGGCGGTTACCCAGCGCCGACAGTTCCCGCAGCGGACTGCCGCCGCCGCCCTGCATCCGTCCGCGCGGCAAAAAGCGCGCCACCAACACCACGGTCAGCAAGGCCAATCCCGCCACCACCGCGAACACCACCCGCCAATGCAGGGCTTGTGCCAACCAGCTGGTGAGCGGTACTCCGATGGTGGTGGCCAGCGTCAGACCGGTCATCATCAGTCCGACCGCTTGGGCACGGCGCTCGGGCGCCACCATGGCGGCGGCCACCAGCGCACCGACTCCAAAATACGCACCGTGCGGCAAACCGCTGAGAAACCGCCAGACCAGCATCGCCGGATAACTCTGTGCCAACACGGTGCCAACATGGGTCATTGCAAAAAACAGCATCAGCCAAAGCAGCAGGCTGCGGCGACTGAAGCGCGCACCCAGCACCGCAATCAGCGGCGCCCCGACCACCACGCCCAAGGCATAGGCACTGATCACATGGCCGGCGGTTGGCTCGTCAATTCCCAAACCGGCGGCCATCAGCGGCAAAACGCCCATGGTGGCAAATTCGGTGGTGCCGATGGCAAAGCCGCCCACCGCCAAGGCAAACAGCAGACGGCGCGGATGAGGGATGGCGGCCGTATGGGTGGAAGCAGGCATGGTCAATGAGTCAAACTCCCGACAACCGCGACCGGCAACCGCCATTGCCACGCATGCCCGGCCGCCAACCGACAAGGCCGCCTGGTCGCAGCACGCAGACGGCTTGGCCTGCGATCGCAGCAGATGAATTGCACAATCTGGGTTCCTGAGGATGATGAAGATGGCAAACGGCGGCGTAGTGCAAGCAAGCAATAACCGCCGCCATACACCGCAAACGCTTTGCTGCCAAGGTCGCGAGGCTGCCTGAATACTTTCAGGCAGCCTCGCACTCAATCTGCATCGTATTTCATGAAGATGTAATTATAATGAATCCGCGCTCAACCAGCCATGGCATTGATTTGTCCAATCCCGGAACGCTGCCTGAAAACGGGTTTGCCGCCGCTGTCGCAACACAACCGTTCACAACACAATCTTGGTTTCCACCTTATTGAAATCCATGACAAACTGGCTTTTAAAGCTGCGCACATTGTTTTCCGCCACCAACGCACGGCGAGTGAACTGATGGTAATCGGTCATATCCCTTGCGTGCACCAATAACACATAATCGTAATCGCCGGAAATCTCGTAGCAGCTCATCACATCCGGCTCACGATCCATGCTGCGCACAAACCCGTCTTGTGCCGCAGCACTTTGCTTGTCCATTTCCACCAGCACAAACGCACTCAAACTGCGCCCCACGGCGGCCGGATTGACCATCACCACCTGCTTGATGATGACGCCATCCTGATGCATTTGCTGGATGCGCCGCTGGCAGGTGGCCACCGACGAATTGACCTCCTCGGCCAGCACCTTCAAGGGCACGGTGGCATCGGTTTGCAGAATGTTCAAAATCTGCCGGTCGAGACGATCCAATTCATGCTGGCTCATTTTTGAAATCCTTTTTCATTTTTAAGAAATTTATGAGAAATTATTTCATATAAAGGCCAAAATGGAAATATTTTATACCGTATCCGCCCCTACAATAGCGGCCTGAACCGATACAGCGGCCACCGGCACGGCGGCCATATAAGGAAACCCGTGATGAGCAACATCAAAAAAGGCCTGTGGATTGCCTTTATTTCCAATATCTTGTTTGGCATTCTCTATGTGTACAGCGACTGGATGAAGCCGATGGACGGCAGCCAGGTTTTTGCCTGGCGCATGGTTGGCATGCTGGTGGCACTGTGGCTGATACTCATCGCTTCGCGGGGTTGGCATGACCTGTTCCGCTTTGTCTA
>JBHAET010000273.1:0-5703 GCA_041855705.1 Neisseriaceae bacterium | reverse complement strand
TTGATTTGGTAATTGACGGCCATTACCCACAGCAGCAGGCAGGCAAACAGCAGCCCCCATCCCAGACGGGTGGCGCGGCTGCGGATCAGGCGCCAACCCAGCCGGTGGTGGCCGTCGGCCGGCAGGGCGCCGGCTTGCGGGTCACGCCACGGCCACATGCTGCAGCAATCGGGTCAGTTCGGCACCGCTGTCGGTGCTGGTTTGCAGGGTTTGCACACGGTGTGCCGCCACCGCGACCCAAACCGCCTTGATGTCTTCCGGCAGCACATGCTCCCGGCCTTCAATAAAGGCCCAGGCCTTGGCCGCCGCCACCACGGCCAAGCCGGCGCGCGGACTGAGCCCGGCAGCAAAGCGGCCGGGTTCGCGGGTGGCCTGGACCAGCCGATAAACATAGCGTACCGCCGCCGGTGACAGCTTGACAGCTGCCGCTTGTGCCTGCCATTGCAACAGTGTGGCGGGATTGCACACCGGCTTGAGCCGTTCCAGCAGCCGGCGCCGGTCGCCGCCGGCATACAGTTGCAGTTCGGCCTCGGCAGTGGGATAGCCCATGCTCAAACGCATCATGAAACGGTCAAGCTGCGATTCGGGTAACGGAAAGGTGCCCAACTGCTCGCCGGGGTTTTGGGTGGCCACCACCAGAAACGGCCGCGGCAGGGGATGGGTGTGACCGTCAATCGATACCTGCCGTTCCTCCATGGCTTCCAGCAGCGCCGACTGCAGTTTGGGCGAGGCGCGGTTGATTTCGTCGGCCAGCAAAAAGGCGTGGAAAATCGGTCCCGGATGGAACACAAAACGGCCATCGTGCGGCTGAAACACATTGATCCCGAGCAAGTCGGCCGGCAGCATGTCGTTGGTAAACTGCACCCGCCGGTAATCCAGACCCAGCACCGCCGCCACGCCGTGCGCCAGCGTGGTTTTGCCCACGCCGGGCACGTCTTCCAGCAACACATGGCCACCGGCCAAAATGCAGGACAGCAATTGCCGCATCACGGCTTCCTTGCCCAAAATCAGGGCGTTGAGTTGTTGGAAAATCGGAGTCAGCTGGGGATTCATGATGTTGGTGGGCTTGGGTTCATGGTTGGGTTAAACGGGGGCAGACGGCTTTCAGGCAGCCTTAGCCAGGGCGGTGGCCTTCAGTCAATCCGGTGATAGGCCACTTCGAGGATTTCAATGGTTTCGCTGCCATCCGGGCCGTGCAGGCGCACTTCGTCGCCTTCTCGGGCCTTGATCAGGCTGCGGGCCAAGGGTGAAACCCAGGAAATTTTGTTGCGGGCGGTGTCGATTTCGTCGGTGCCGACAATCGAAACCGTTTGTTCGCGCCCGTCACCGCGCAGCAGCACGACGGTGGCGCCGAAAAAGATTTGGTCGGTGGCCTCGCGGCTTTCCGGGTCCACCACTTGGGCGGCCTCCAGCCGCTTGGTCAGAAAACGGATGCGGCGGTCGATTTCGCGCAAGCGGCGCTTGCCGTACAGATAATCGCCGTTTTCACTGCGGTCGCCGTTGCTGGCGGCCCAGTTGACCACTTGTACCACTTCCGGCCGCTCCTTGTGCACCAGTTGGTACAACTCGTCTTTCAGTTTGCGGTGGCCGGCGGGGGTGATGTAGTTGACGGTTTGGCTGCTCATGGGCGGTTCGGGGACGTGGTTGCAGACAGCATAAAAACCCCGCATTGTAACCCAAAGGCTGCCTGAACAGACAGCATCAATGCCGGCGGTGCCATTTTCCACAATGACAAAAATAGGCTACAATCGACCCATTTTGTATCTCCCGCGGATTTCGCAACATGCTTACAGGCAGCCTGGTGGCGATTGTCACCCCCATGCACGACGACGGCAGCGTCGATTTCGAGCAATTCAAACAATTGATTGACTGGCACATCGAGCAGGGCACCGACGGTATTGTGGCGGTCGGCACCACCGGCGAATCGGCCACCTTGGGGGTGGACGAGCATCTGGCGGTGGTGGATGCCGCCGTACGGCATGCGGCCGGCCGCATTAAAATCATCGCCGGTACCGGCGCCAACAACACGCGCGAAGCCATTCACTTGTCGCAGCAGGCGGCAGCCTTGGGCGCGGACATGACCTTGTCGGTGGTGCCTTATTACAACAAGCCCTCCCAGGAAGGCATTTACCGCCACTTCAAGGCGATTGCCGAGGCGGCCGCCATTCCGATGATTCTTTACAATGTACCGGGCCGCACCGTGGCCGATATGGACAACCAGACCATTTTGCGGTTGGCCGCCATCGACAACATCATCGGCGTCAAAGAGGCCACTGGCAACCTGGGCCGAGCCTGCGAGCTGATCAAGCATGCGCCCCAGGGTTTTGCCGTTTATTCCGGTGATGACCCTTCGGCGCTGGGTTTTCTGTTGTGCGGCGGTCACGGCATCATCAGCGTGACCGCCAATGTGGCACCGGCCCTGTTTGCCCAAATGTGCCGCGCGGCACTGGCCGGGGATATTCCGTTGGCCCGGGCCCTCAACGACCGCTTGCAAAAACTGCATGTCGACCTGTTTTGCGAACCCAGTCCGGCGCCGACCAAATGGGCCTTGGCGCAAATGGGCAAGATTCGCCCGGTATCGCGTTTGCCGATCATCGAGCTGGGTACTGCCGGCCAGGCCAGGGTGCGTGCCGCCATGGCCGAGGCTGGCCTGATTTGAGCACCGGAACCGTGGGTTTCGGACCAACCACCAAGGACTTTTGCATGAATGCATACAAACCCCTGGCATTGACCATTGTGGCCGCCAGCCTGGCAGCCTGTTCTTCCAGCAAAGAGGCGCTGCCTGAGCTGGATTACCAGTCCAACAACCGCAATGTGGTGCGCTTGGATGTGCCGCCGGATTTGAACGATCCCAATCAGGGCGATCGTTACCAGCTGCCTGCCGGCGGTTCGGTGCGTGCCAGTGACCTGAACCGCACTCAGAACACCCAGCAAGCGGCCGCCAATTCGGCCGTCCTGACCAAGGTGGATCAGGTGCATCTGGAGCGTGACGGTTCGGTGCGCTGGCTGAATGTCGGCAACAAGCAACCGGCCGAATTGTGGCCTTTGCTCAAAGCATTCTGGCAGGAGCAGGGTTTTGTGATTGCCCGCGAAGAGCCGGCCATCGGCCTGATGGAAACCGAATGGGCGGAAAACCGGGCCAAACTGCCGCAAGACGGCATCCGCCGCCTGTTTGAACGGGTTGGCTTGGGTGGCGTGTATTCCACCGGTGAGCGTGACAAATTCACCATCCGGCTGGAACGTAATGGCCAGGGCGGAACCGATGTGTTTGTGGTACACCGCGGCATGCGCGAGGTGTACACCAACAAGCAGGAAGACACCACCATGTGGGAACCGCGGCCGAATGATCCCAATCTGGAAGCCGCGTTTCTGGCCCGCTTCATGCAGTATCTGGGTGCCGATGAGCAACAAATCCAGCGCGAATTGACCCAGCAGCAAAACCGTGGCGCCGATTTGGCCCGCATCGACAACAATACCCTGATTGTCAACGGTGCCCAAGAGCGCAACTGGCGCCGGGTGGCGCTGGCGCTGGATCGCATCGGTTTGGCGGTGGTGGCGGAAAACCCGCAACGGCATGCATTCTTGGTGGAAATCGCACCGGCGGAAGGGGCGGCGGTCAGCAACCGCAAACCCAGTTTCTTCAGCCGTCTGTTTGGCGGCAAACGCGCTGAAACCGAAAACCAGGCCCAGCCACGGTTGGTGGTGGTGGCCGAGCCGGCACAAAATGCCACCCACGTGCGCCTGCTCAATCAGGACGGCAGCCCGTACAGCGGCCGCGATGCGCGGCAGTGGCTGGAGCGGCTGCACACCGAATTGCGCTGATCATTCGCTCTTTATTATTTCCAAACCAAACCGGATGCTAAAGGCATCCGGTTTTTTGTGTGCAGAGACCTTTGCAAAACCTCCAGATGTGGATGCCGTTCAAGGCGCAGCAGCACAGCGAGTGCAGACATAACATGAGGTTAGGCAAACGAGCGGGCAGCGCACAACGCAGAAATTTGCCGCAGATGGGTATTTGGCAAAGGTCTCAGTCTGCAAAGCATTTGTGCGGAGGTGTCAGCAAAGCCCCATCCATGTTCTTTCCGCGACCAATCATCAAAAAACCGCACTGCAAGCAGTGCGGTTGTGGTGGTTTTGCTGGGAGGGACTCAGGCCTGTTCCAGCTCAAAGGCCTTGTGCAGCACGCGGGTGGCCAGTTCCATGTATTTTTCGTCGATCAGCACCGACACTTTGATTTCGGAAGTGGAAATCATCTGGATGTTGATGCCTTCCTCGGCCAGGGTGCGGAACATGGTGGAAGCCACGCCGACGTGCGAGCGCATGCCCAGGCCGACAATCGACACTTTGCACACGGTGGCGTCACCGTCGACATGGGTGGCGCCGATGTTTTTTTGCACTTCCTGCAACAGTTTCAGGGTGTGCTGGTAGTCGCTGCGCGGCACGGTGAACGAGAAGTCGGTGGTGCCGGCCTCGCCCACATTCTGGATGATCATGTCCACTTCGATGTTGGCGTTGGCCACCGCACCCAGAATCTGGTAGGCAATGCCCGGTTTGTCGGGTACGCCGCGCACATTGATGCGGGCCTGGTTTTTGTCGAAAGCAATCCCGGATACGGCTGCTTGTTCCATGTTGTTGTCCTCTTCAAAAGTGATCAGGGTGCCTTCGCCACCGTCGGTCAGGCTGCTCAAAACGCGCAGGCGTACCCGGTATTTGCCGGCAAATTCCACCGAGCGGATTTGGAGCACTTTGCTGCCGAGACTGGCCAGTTCCAGCATTTCTTCAAAGGTGATGGTGTCCAGGCGGCGTGCTTCCGGCACCACGCGCGGATCGGTGGTGTACACGCCGTCGACATCGGTATAAATCTGGCATTCGTCGGCTTTCAGGGCGGCGGCCAGTGCCACGGCCGAGGTGTCGGAACCGCCGCGGCCCAGAGTGGTGATGTCGCCCAGGCCGTCAATGCCTTGGAAACCGGCCACAATCACCACCCGGCCCTGTTGCAGGTCGGCACGCATTGCCTGGTCATCAATGTGTTCAATGCGCGCCTTGGTGTGGGCGGAGTCGGTTTTGACCGCCACTTGCCAGCCGGTATAGCTTTTGGCGTCGATGCCGATGCCCTTGAGTGCCATGGCCAGCAGCCCGATGGTGACTTGTTCGCCGGTGGAGAGCACCACGTCCATTTCGCGCGGGTCCGGAAATTCCTGCATTTCGTGGGCCAGCGCCACCAGGCGGTTGGTTTCCCCGCTCATGGCCGACACCACCACCACCACGTCGTGCCCTTGGGCACGGGTGGCGGCGACGCGGCGGGCGACATTTTTAATCCTCTCGGCGGAACCGACCGAGGTGCCGCCGTATTTTTGTACGATTAACGCCATGTTGCTGCTTTCTCAAGGTTGGCGTCCGCCAGCCAATTTCGCGGACGCAAAAAGATGTGTTTGTATCATTTTTCTGTCATCAAAACAAGAGCCGAGGCTGCCTGAAACGCGGTTTCAGGCAGCCTGTGTGTCGCCGGTGACAAATGAGACCCGTTGGCCGCCGGATTTATGCGGCCGGTACACCGTCAATCGCCGGTAGCGGGGTGTTGCGGTATGCGGCGTTGGGGTCGAACGTGCTGCGAACCTGCAGGCCGTCGTAGGCCACCGCCACGGTTGCCGGGCAGCGTGCGCTCAGTTGCCGGTATTCGAGCAGGTGGGTCATGTGGATCAG
>JBHAET010000272.1:0-8680 GCA_041855705.1 Neisseriaceae bacterium | reverse complement strand
GATGTGAGACCTTTGCAAAATCTCCAGATGCGGATGCAGTTCAAGGCGCAGCAGCGCAGCGAGTGCAGACCACAGAGTTTAGGCAAGCGAGCGAGCAGTACCCTATACGGGTATAAACTTACAACGCTTCAAATGCGCCGCAGATGGGTTTGCAAAGGTCTCAATGTGTGCCGGTCGCAAAACAGGTATATGCCGCGGTGAAGTCATACCAGTATTGGTGCAAATCACCATTCATGAAAAAAGCCCTTGGATTAACCAAGGGCTTTGTGTATTGGCGGAAGCGGTGAGATTCGAACTCACGGTGGGCTATCAACCCACGACGGTTTTCAAGACCGCTGCATTAAACCGCTCTGCCACGCTTCCGTCTTTGAAGGTGAGTATCATAGCCAAACTTGGCCGCTTTGCCAAGTATTTTTTTATGTTGCGGCCTGCGTTTCAGCGTGTTTCCGGGCGCAGAAATACCCATTCGTGGGCGCTGGATGCGGCGGCATTGTAAGCATAGCCTTCCCAATCAAATGCTTTGAGCTGTTCGGCATCCTGCAAGCCGTGTTCGGCGGCATAACGCACCATCAAACCGCGGGCACGTTTGGCATAAAAGCTGATGACTTTATAGCTGCCGTTTTTCTGGTCCTTGAACACCGGAGTGATGATTTCGGCCTGCAATTCATCTGTCCGCACCGATTTGAAATATTCCTGGGACGCCAGATTGACCAGTACGGCATCGCCCTGTTCCTCCAATCGCTGTTGCAGCAGTTGGGTGATGCGGTTGCCCCAGAAGGCGTAGAGGTCATGGCCGCGCGGATTGGCCAGTTTGGTGCCCATTTCCAGGCGGTAGGGCTGAATCAGGTCCAGTGGTCGTAACAGGCCATACAGACCGGAAAGCAGACCCACATGTTGTTGCAGGTAGTCGGTGGCTGCCGGCGGCAGGTGGTGGGCATCCAGCCCCTCGTACACATCGCCGTTGAACAGATACACGGCCTGTTTGGCATTGTGCAAGGTAAACGGGGTGTGCCATTGCTGGTTGCGTTCGGTGTTGAGCAGGGCGATTTTGTCGGACACACTCATCAGACGGGCAATGTCCTGTGGTGCCAAGGTTCTGAGGGTTTCCATCAGGATTTCGGCTTCGGCCAGCAATGCTGGCTGGCTGTGCCGCGTTTGCGGTGCGTCGGCGGTTTCATTCAGATTTTTGGCGGGTGACAACACAAAGTACATGCGTTTTTCCTTGCAAACAGTCAGGGTCTCGGGTTGGGATCCATCCGGCACGGGGATCGGGTAGGGCGGGCAAACCGTACGTACATACGGAGCGGCGAGCCAATGCCGTTGCCGTTGTTGGAACGGGCCCGATCACGGCGGGCAGGGCGAGTGTAGCGGCAGACGGAGCGAAACACAATCCGGGCGGTGTCCCACATGGCCGGATGGCCAGTGCTGTGTTCAATAGATGGGCATTCATCCACACCAAACAAGACCGTATTGCGGTTGTGGATGCAACGGCAGCGGCCAGTATTCCAAGACATCAGGCTGCCTGAAAAAAAACGGCTTGACATTTGACGGCCCATACCCATTTAGGCTGCAAGTAACCCGAATCAAAATTACCAAGGAGTTGATCATGAGATTTGACAAACTGACCGCCAAATTCCAACAGACATTGCAGGAAGGCCAAAGTCTGGCATTGGCGGGCGACCATGCGTATCTGGAGCCGGTGCATGTTTTGAAAGCCATGCTGGATGACAGCAACAGCGGTGCCGCTGCTTTGTTGGCACATGCCGGTGTCAATGTGGCCCAGTTACGCCAAGGGGTGCAGGCGGCGATTGCGGCTTTGCCCAAAGTATCCGGCCAGGGTGGGGAAATTCTGCCGGGCCGCGAATTGCAGAATATTTTGAACCTGATGGACAAGGCGGCCACCAAGCGCGGCGATGCCTATATTGCCAGCGAACTGTTTTTGTTGGCTGCGGTGCAGGAAAACGGTACCTGCGGCCGCTTGCTCAAACAGGCCGGTGCGAATGAGGCATCTTTGAATGCGGCGATTGATGCGGTGCGTGGCGGTGCGGCGATTGACAGCCCGAATGCCGAAGACCAGCGTGAAGCCCTGAAAAAGTACACGCTGGATCTGACCCAGCGCGCCCGCGAAGGCAAGCTGGATCCGGTGATCGGCCGTGACGACGAAATCCGCCGTGCCATTCAGGTTTTGCAGCGCCGTACCAAAAACAATCCGGTTTTGATTGGTGAACCGGGGGTGGGTAAAACCGCGATTGTGGAGGGTTTGGCACAACGCATCGTCAATCACGAGGTGCCGGAAAGCCTGCGCAACAAACGCCTGCTGGTGCTGGATTTGGCGGCGCTGATTGCCGGGGCCAAATACCGGGGCGAGTTTGAAGAGCGGCTCAAGGCCGTGCTCAACGATTTGGCCAAGGACGATGGCAATACCTTGATTTTCATCGATGAAATCCATACGCTGGTTGGTGCCGGCAAGGCCGACGGGGCGATGGATGCCGGCAATATGCTCAAACCGGCACTGGCGCGCGGCGAATTGCACTGTATTGGCGCCACCACGTTGGATGAATACCGCCAGTACATCGAAAAAGACGCCGCTTTGGAGCGCCGGTTCCAGAAAGTGCTGGTGGGCGAGCCGAGTGTGGAGGACACGATTGCGATTTTGCGCGGCCTGCAGGAGCGTTACGAAATCCACCACGGCATCGACATTACCGACCCGGCCATTGTGGCGGCAGCCGAATTGAGCCACCGTTACATTACCGACCGCTTTTTGCCGGACAAGGCGATTGACCTGATTGATGAGGCGGCCAGCCGGATCAAGATGGAGCTCGACAGCAAGCCCGAGCAGATGGACAAGCTTGACCGGCGCATCATCCAGTTGAAAATGGAAAAAATGCATGTCGAAAAAGAAAGCGACGAGGCCAGCAAAAAACGCTTGGATCTGATTGATGAAGAAATCAGCGGCCTGGAAAAAGAATACGCGGATTTGGACGAAATCTGGAAGGCCGAAAAAGCAATGTCTGCCGGTACCGCCGACATCAAGAAACAGATTGACGAAGTGAAGGTGAAAATCGAGCAGGCCAAGCGGCAGGGTGATTTTGGCCGGGCCTCGGAGCTGGAATACGGCGAATTGCCGAAACTGGCGGCCCAGTTGCAGGCGGCCGAAGGCCAGCCCGAGCAGCAGAGTGCTAACAAACTGTTCCGCACCAAGGTGGGTGCCGATGAAGTGGCCGAAATCGTGTCGCGCATGACCGGCATTCCGGTGGCCAAAATGATGGAAGGCGAGCGTGAAAAACTGCTGAAAATCGAAGAGGTGCTGCACCGCCGGGTGGTGGGACAGGATGAGGCCGTGCGGGCGGTGGCCGATGCCATCCGCCGCAGCCGTGCCGGTTTGGCCGACCCGAACAAGCCTTATGGCAGCTTTTTGTTCCTCGGTCCCACCGGTGTCGGCAAAACCGAGCTGTGCAAGGCATTGGCCGGCTTTTTGTTCGACAGCGAGGAACACCTGATCCGCATCGACATGTCCGAATACATGGAAAAACATGCGGTGGCCCGTTTGATTGGTGCGCCGCCGGGCTATGTCGGTTACGAAGAGGGCGGTTTCCTTACCGAGCAGGTACGGCGCAAACCGTACAGCGTGATTTTGCTGGACGAGGTGGAAAAAGCCCATCCGGACGTGTTCAATATCCTGTTGCAGGTGCTGGATGACGGCCGCTTGACCGATGGCCAAGGCCGTACCGTGGACTTTAAAAACACGGTGATTGTGATGACTTCCAATATCGGCAGTCAGAGCATTCAGGAAATGGGCACCGGACATTACGATGCGGTGAAAGCGGTGGTGATGGAGGAAGTGAAAAACCATTTCCGCCCGGAAATGATCAACCGGATTGACGAGGTGGTGGTGTTCCACGGTTTGGGCCAGCAGCACATTCGCTCCATTGCCCAAATCCAGTTGCGCCATCTGGAAAAACGGCTGGCGGCAATGGACTTGCATTTGCAGGTGGATGATGCAGCGCTGGATTTGATTGCCGAAGCCGGCTTTGATCCGATTTACGGCGCCCGGCCGCTCAAACGCGCGATTCAGTCGGAAATCGAAAATCCGCTGGCCAAGGCCTTGCTGTCCGGCCAATATGCGCCGGAAGCCACCATTTTGGTGACGGTGCAGGAGGGTAAACTGGCATTTGCCTGATGCCGGTATCGCCATCAAAAAGGCTGCCTGAAAACAGATTCTGTTTTCAGGCAGCCTTTTTTGTCGCCAACAATCAGCGGCGGCCGTCGAAAATATCGCCTTTGGTTTTCAGCTCCGGTAATATGCTGCGCGGCAGCGGGATGCGCTCTTCCTCATCCCATTCGATTGTGTCCAGATTGTTGCGCAAGTCATCCAACATGCCGGCGGGCTCATCCCATGCCGCGTTTTCGGTGATGACAATAATCTTGTCGCCCTCCACCGCCACCACTTTCATCAGGCCGTATGAAACGGTTTGATCTTCAAAACCAATAGTGGAGAAGCTGCTCAGTTTGGCGGCAAACACGTCACCCACTTGCGGATTGGCCAGCATGGCATCGACATTGGCAGCTGCTGTTTGCTGGCTGCTGGCCGTGGTCTCACTGGCTGCCGCTTGGGTGGCGGTTTGTTTTTGGCAACCTGCCAGCAGGGCTGCAACCATCAGGGTGGGCAGGAAAATGGATTTCAGGTTCATGCTGGGTTCCTATTCGTCTTCGTCATTAATGTGGACACTGTGTTCAATCAGGCCGGTGTGCACAAAAGCGGCAGCCGAGGATGAGGTTTTGCCTTGGCTTAAGCGGGCCAAATAGGCCTCGTCCACATCGCCGGTGAGATAATGGCCGTTGAAGCAGGAGGTGTCGAAGCCTTTGATGGCCGGATTCAGGGCGCGGACCACGGCTTCCAGTTCGGCCAAATCCTGGAACACGACCCCATCGGCGCCGATTTCGGCCGCCACTTCGGCCGCCGTGCGGCCGTTGGCAATCAGTTCTTCCCGGGTCGGCATGTCGATGCCGTAAACATTCGGATAACGCACCTCCGGCGCGGCAGAGGCGAAGTACACTTTGCGGGCGCCGGCTTCGCGCACCATTTCCACGATTTCCCGGCTGGTGGTGCCGCGCACAATCGAATCGTCCACCAGCAGCACGCTCTTGCCGGCAAATTCATAGCCCATCGGATTGAGTTTTTGGCGCACCGATTTTTTGCGGGTGGCCTGACCGGGCATGATGAAGGTGCGACCGATGTAGCGGTTTTTGAACAGGCCTTCACGATAGGGCTTGCCCAGGTGTTGTGCCAGCTCCATGGCGCTGGGGCGGCTGGTATCGGGAATCGGCATCACCACATCAATGTCGTCAAGCGGCAGTTCGCGGCGCACCTTTTCTGCCAGCGTGACCCCCATGTTGAGACGTGCCTGATACACCGATACACCGTCCATCACCGAATCGGGACGGGCAAAATAAACATATTCAAACAAACACGGTTTCAGTTGTGCGGCAGCGGCGCAATGGCGGGTGTGCAGTTGGCCGTTCAGGTCGATAAACACGGCCTCACCCGGTGCGATGTCGCGCACCGCTTCAAAACCCAGGCTGGGAAACACCACCGATTCGGAAGCGATGATGTAATCGGTGCGGCCGTTTTCGGTGCGCTGCCCCAGACAGAGCGGACGAATGCCGAATGGATCGCGAAAGGCGACGAGGCCGTAGCCGGCAATCAGTGCCACCACCCCGTAGGCGCCGCGCACCCGTTGTTGCAGGCTGGTCACGGCATCAAAAATATGCGCCACTTGCAGACGGGTTTGGTGGCCCACTTGCAATTCCAGTTCGCGGGCAAACACATTGAGCAGAACTTCGGAATCGGAACGGGTGTTGATGTGGCGCAAATCGGTGAAACAGACGTTTTCGTACAGCTCGTCGGTATTGGTCAGATTGCCGTTGTGCGCCAGTACGATGCCAAATGGCGAATTGACATAAAACGGTTGTGCTTCGGCGCTGCTACCGGCATTGCCGGCCGTCGGATAACGCACATGGGCAATGCCGGCATGGCCGGTCAAATCGCGCATGTTGCGGGTGCGGAACACATCGCGCACCATGCCTTTGCCTTTGTGCATGTGAAACCGGGTACCCTCGGCAGTGACAATCCCCGCCGCATCCTGGCCGCGATGCTGGAGCATTTGCAAACCGTCGTACAGTAATTGGTTCACGGGTTCGTGTCCGACAATACCCAATACGCCACACATAACAATCGTTCTCCACAGAAACGTCAAAAAGCCGGCCGGTTGAACAACCTGACCGTGCACATCAAAATCGTTGGTACGGATCTCAAACCGTTTGGGCCGGTAGACGGCAGATGTTGGAGTCTGGTGCTACAGGCTGACGTATCTGCTGGCCACCGGCGGCAGATACGGCAGCGCCAGTTGTGCCAGTTGTTCGAATATCCAAGCCGTTTGCGCCTGCCGCCAGGCAGCGGTTTGCGGCAGGTCGGTAAAGCTGCACACCAAAACAGCCAAAGTCACCAGCAGCACGCCGCGCACAAAACCGAAGGCGGCGCCCAGTAGGCGGTTGACCCCGCCCAAGCCCACGGCCGACAAGGCCGAAGTGAGCAGGGCTCGCGCAAAATATTGCAGCAGCATGGCGGCGGCAAACAGCAACACAAAAGCCGCAGCCACTGCCAATGGTCGTGGTTGCAGGGAAACAAAGGCCACATCGGCAAAAGGTTGTGCCAGCCAGCGGGCGGCCAGCAGGGCCACAATCCAGCGCACCAGTGCACCGGCTTCGGCCACCAGGCCGCGCATCAATGACAAGGCGGTGCTCAGGCCGATCAGGCCCAGTGCCAGCCAGTCAAACAGGGTCATGTTATTGTCCGATCACCATGCCATCCAGTCCCTGGGAGCGGATGCGGCTGAGGTTTTGTTCGGCCTGGGCGCGGCTGGCATAAGTTTGGGTACGCACCCGATACAGGGTGCCTTTGCTGGTTTCGCTTTGGGTGATGCTGGCGCTGACACCGGCAGCCGCCAGTTTTTGCTGAACGGTTTTGGCCTGGGCTTCATCGGTGTAGGCACCTACCTGGATCAGCGCCCGGTTGCTGGTTTTGCCGTCCAGAATGGCCTGGGCGCGGTTGTTGCCGCTGCCGGTAACCTGGTTGGCGGCCTGATTGTTGAGGATTTCTTGCGGTGTCAGCCGCTGGTTACGGTTTGTGGCGGTGTTTGCCGGTTTGTTGTTGGCAGCGGTTGCCGGTTTGTTGTTGGCCGGTTTGGCGGTGGCAGTGGCCGGTTTGGCGGTGGCAGTGGCCGGTTTTTCGGTACTTGGCTTGGCTGTGGTGGTGGCCGGCTTGTTTGCGGCAGGCTTTTCAGCAGTTGCCGGGGGCGTGGCGGGTTTGACTGCGGCCGGTTTGTCAACGGTTGTGGTTTCGGTGGCCGGGCGGCTGGTCAGCGGCGGTTTGACCTCGGTGGTCACGGTGGTGGCCGGTTTGGTGGTGGTTGCGGTTTGGGGTGCCGGAGTGGCGGGTTTTACCACCACCGGCCGGGTTTCACTGGCTGCTGCGGCATCGGCGCTGGCCGGAGTGGCGGCAACCACTGTATCCATTGCCGCCAAGTCCGCATCGGCCGGCTGGCTGGCGGTGAGGGCGGGGGTGTGGCCGGCATCGGAGGCAGGTGTCGCCGAGGCGGCCTGTGGCAGACCGGTGACTTCGACTTGTTGGTAATCGGTGGCAGTGCTTTCCGGCTGGTTAAGCACGCTCAGCAACAGACTGCCGGCCACGACCACCATCAATACTGCGCCCACCAGGCGGCGGCGGTTTTTGCGTTTGAGCTGGTCGTAACGGTCCAAGGGATTGGGTGCGGGCATGGGCAAACGTCCTACTGCGGTGGCAGCGCCATGACTGCGGCCACCGTATGAAATGAACCAAAGGCAACAATTCTATCATTTTCGCCGGCTTGCGATAAGGCATGTTGCCAAGCGGCGGCAATATCGGGGAAAACGGTTACCGATTCGATGCCTTGGGCCGACAGGGCGGTTGCCAAATCCTCACCCTTCATGCTGCGCGCCACCGGCAAAGGCGCCACCAGCCAGTGGTCAAACTGGTCGCGCAGCAAAGACACCACGCCGGCCAGGTCTTTGTCGGCCAGGATGCTGAACACGGCAAAGCGCTGTTCGGCATAGGGCAGGGCATGCAAGCTGTGGCGCAGGGCATTGGCGGCATGCGGGTTGTGGCCAACATCCAGCACCCGGATCGGCCGTCCGGGCAATACCTGGAAGCGGCCCGGGTTGTGTACCCGTAACAGGCCGCGTTTGATGGCGCCAATGTCCACCGGCAAGGCGGCTGCCAAGCAGCTGACGGCAGCCAGGGCGCAGGCGGCATTGTGTACCTGAAACTGGCCGCGCAGGGCGGGCAGTGGCAAGGCGTGGCGGGCAAGATGACTGCCCGACAAGGGGCCGGTTTGCGGGTGGAAACGGAACGACCATTGTTGTTCCAGGCGCTGAAAACCGAAATCGGTACCGGCCACCAGCAAATCGGCACCGGTGGCCGCCGCATGGCGGCGCAGGCTGTCGGGAACCGGCAGCTGGCCGCAAATGGCCGGTTTGCCGGGCCGCATGATGCCGGCTTTTTCGAATGCGACCTGCTCGATGCTGTCGCCCAGATAAGCCTGATGGTCAAGATCAACACTGGTGATGATCGCCACATCGGCAT
>JBHAET010000271.1:0-2887 GCA_041855705.1 Neisseriaceae bacterium | reverse complement strand
GGTGTATACCGTGCCGATGCCAAACAGCAGGCCGCCGACAAAGCACTGGAAGGCAATGCCGATGTTGTTGAAAATGTAAAAACCGAACATGGCCCAGTTTTGCCATGCCGGCCGGTTGCTGCCCTCGGCGTATTGCGCCGCCATCTCCTGATAAGATTCGGCCGCACCGGCACCGATATCACCGCCGGCCCATTGTTCCAGCAAGGGCGGATGCAGCGCCACCAGCAACAAGGCCAGGAGCAGGGGCACGTAAAACAGGGCGTGCCCCCACAGCACCAGCGTCTTTTCGGCCCGTACCGTGCGCGGAAAATCACGGACAATGAAATTGCGAAAGCGCCCCCACATACCGCCGCCCTGGTAACGGTACAGCTGTTTGTGGCCGCGTTCGGCCAGATTTTGCAGATAGTCGGACAAACCGCCCGAGTACTGGCGGTCGGTGGCCAGGGCCAAATGATGGCAGATTTCGCTGTAATGGCGGCTGAACTGGCGGGCAGTGGCCGCATCCATGCTTTTCGGTTTGCGTTCCAGCTGCTGCAGCCACTGTTCAAACTGCCGCCACAATGCCTGATGCTGCTGCTCGAACACCATTTGTCTCATTGTTGCTGCCCCCGCCGCTCTTCGCCCACCAGATAACGCGCCATGCCCAACACCGTGGTCAGCGGGTCACGGCGCGGGTCATCACGGCCATACAGGGCCAGCAGCCATTGTTCGGCCAATTCCTGCCGCCGCGCCGGCGACAGCTTGTGCTGGCGTTCGGCAAATGCCACCAGCGCCTGCTGCTCTTCACGGGTCAACACCAAGGGCGGCACCACAGTCTCAACCTGCTGCACCGCCTGCCAGCTGGCCGCACTGCGCACATCGTCCACATACACCACCAGG
Source organism: Neisseriaceae bacterium (assembly GCA_041855705.1). GTDB lineage: Bacteria > Pseudomonadota > Gammaproteobacteria > Burkholderiales > Neisseriaceae > JALJZY01. The sequence goes on along the minus strand of JBHAET010000271.1, from coordinate 2,008 downwards.
GTGGAGGCCAAGACATCACCAATGCGCTTGTTGTGCGGGTGCAGCAGCACCGAAGTCATGCCCAGCGCATACAAAAACGGCAAGCCATCGGCCAGCCGCAGCAAATTGCGCAACAGGGAAACGGACCAACCCACCGGCGCACCGTTGTCGCTGACCACCTGCAGCTTGAACATGCGCTTGCCCGGCGTCTGGCCGCGCCACAGCACCTCAAACAGCACCGGATACAGCCACATGGTGACAAACAGGTTCAGCAAGAAGACACCGATCAGCCAGTCGGAACCAATCAGCGCGCCCAGCATGCTGATGGCAATCATGCTCACCGTCAGCCACAGCAGACGGATCAACAAATCCACCATATAGGCACCGGCACGCACAAACAGCGAAGCCGGCCGCAGAAAAATATCGGTGGCCTCCGGCGTTTCGATGCGCAAATGGGTGTCGATGCGTTGCAAAGCGGTCATGTGACGGAATCAATTAGAAACAACTGCCCCGGTAGCGGCCTGCCGACTGTGCAGCGCAACATGACAAGGGCTTGACGGGGCGTTACTTTGCCCGAAGTTGGCGGCTTTGGCAAATGATTATCGCCCCACCGGTGATTCCTGCGCTGGCCTGAATCGGTGCCGATAATTTGCGGCCGCTTGATTTGCCAATGGCTTACGACCAGATGCTGCCTGAAAAGCTGGCGGGACAACCCGGGATGGATCATCAACTAGCCAGCTTGCACTGTGTGCAGACGGCTTGCCCGCCGCTCAAGTCCGGTGTGGCTGCAACATAAGCGGCCACCAGCGCCCATCCGGTAGGCATGTATGAAAAAACAGGCTGATTGAGACCTTTGCAAAACCTCCAGATGTGGATGCAGTTCAAGGCGTAGCAGCACAGTGAGTGCAGACATAACATAGAGTTAGGCAAACGAGCGAGCAGCGCACAACGCTTCAAATGCGCCGCAGATGGGGATTTTGCAAAGGTCTCTGATTGACTATAATCGGCAACCTGTCCCCTGCCCCTGCGAGCACTGTTCATGTCCAACCACCGTCTGATCATCGGCTTTCATGCCGTCAACACCCGTTTGTGGCAAAACCCGGCCAGCATTGTCGAACTGTATGTCCAGGAGGGCCGCCACGATGCACGGATGCGCGATGTGCTGGACAAGGCGGCGGCCGAAAACGTGCGCGTGGTGCTGGCCGATGCCGCGCGGCTGGATGCACTGAGCCGCCAGCGCCGCCATCAGGGCGTGCTCGGTTTCATTGATGCTTCCAAAAACCATCTTGATCTGGACGAAGTACTGGACCAAATCGAAGGACCACCCCTGCTGCTGGTACTTGATGGTGTCACCGATCCGCATAACCTCGGCGCCTGCCTGCGGGTGGCCGATGCAATGGGCGTGCATGCGGTGATTGCCCCCAAGGACAACAGCGCCGGCCTCAATGCCACGGTGAGCAAAGTGGCCTGCGGTGCCGCCGAAACCGTGCCCTACATCACCGTCACCAATCTGGCACGCACCTTGCGCCAGCTCAAGGAACGTGACATCTGGATTGTCGGCACCGATATGGACGGCAGCACCGATCTCTACCATTTCACCACACCACCGGCCGTGGCCTGGGTAATGGGTGCCGAAGGCAGCGGCATGCGCCGCCTGACCCGCGAACTGTGCGATGTGCTGGTATCGATTCCGATGCTGGGTACGGTGGAAAGCCTCAATGTGTCGGTCAGCGCTGGCATGGTGCTCAGCGAAACCCGCCGCCAGCGGACTCTGGGCTGAGTACTCTGCCATGACCCGTTCCGATCCCCATCCGCCATCGCCCGCAGCCGACGATCCGCACCGTGCCTTGGCCGAACACATGGTCAGCCGGGCCGGCGGCAGCGAGGCGCTGCCCGACAACCGCATCGACATTCTGCTCGACAGCACCGAAAACTTTCCTGCCTGGCTTGCAGCGCTGGCGGATGCCGAAGAGTGCATCGACATTGAAATGTATTTGTTTGCCCGCAATGATTTTGGCCGCCAAGTCCG
>JBHAET010000270.1:0-7177 GCA_041855705.1 Neisseriaceae bacterium | reverse complement strand
GGCAGCAGCGGTCGGCGCTTCGTCCGGCACATACTCCACCATCCGCACTTCAAGCGTGGTCACATAGCCCGCCGTGCGGCGGATGTCGTGGCGGCTCTGTTTGACCAGATACTTGCCGGAGAGCTTGCCGAATCCGCGCAACTGCACCACCTGCCCGGCCACCAGCTTGGCATGGCCCACCAGCGTGATGCTGCCGGCCACTTGGCTTTGTTTGGCATCATTGAGCGCCGCATCGGCGCGGGCGGCCAACTGCTGGTCGCTCTCGCCGCGGTTGGCCACAATCTTGAGGGTGTCGGTGGTGGCGGCGCGCTTGCTGCCCTGGCGCAGCGGCGTGTTGCGGCGGCGCTGTCGGCGCACCTGTTTGCGGCGGGCATCGTAGCCGGTGACCACCGCTTCCTCCGGGACGCCCTTAATCAGGTCGCGCAGGCGCAGGGTTTTGATGTCGGCGGGCAAGAGTTCGGTGACCGGCTCCTGTTTGGCCAACTCTACATTGGCGTGGAATACCAAGGTGTGGTCGACGATTTTAAACGTGTGGCCGTAATCTCTGGCCAGCCGCGCCAAAAACTCCACATCGCGCTCTTGGTATTGGGTGACGTGATCGATCTTGATGTCGGCCACGGTGCCGGTGACCGACAGTTTCAGCCGTGCGGCCACTTGGCGCACAATTTTGGCCAAGGTGGTATCACGGTACGCCTTGGGCTTGAGCGTGCGGTTGCTGCGGGTGATGCCGGTGGCCAATGCCTTCAGCCGCACCACCGAGGGCGGGTGCTGGTATTCGATTTCGGCCAATTCAAAGCTGCCCATCTTCACCATGCCGCTAAATTGGTCGCCGATTTCCAAGCTCAGGCTGTCGCCTTGGTCGGGATACCAGGTACGCAGCCAGCGGCCGTCCACATCTTCCACCTCAATCTGTAATTCGTCCGACTGGTCGCCCAAATAATCGGTATAGCTGACCGACATCAGATAGGGCTTGATGTCGGCGGTGATGTCTTTTTGTTCGTATTTCAGGATAACGTCCGGCAGCGTGACCGGGTGGCTATTCGGGCTACCTGACAGCAGTCCGGCCAAACCGGCAGGCAGATTGGATTTGTTCATCTTCGTTTTACCTCATCCACGGCGGCATGTCCGCCTGATTATTTGGTTTGGCCGTCAACACCGGCACCCACACCGTCAGTCCGGCCGCAAACGACTCGGCCACCGGCAGATGCGGGTTGGCCGCAATCAGGCCGCCAATCAGCAAAGCATTGCCGTAGTAGCGGTGGGCAATCAAATCCCAGCGGTCACCGTCGCGGGTGGTGTATTGCAACAGACTGTCCATTACGCATCCCTCCGTGTGGCCACCCAGGCCGTCAGACTTTGTACGCCGGCCGCACCGCTGCCCAGACTGTCGGTGGCGGCCGCCACCGCCTGGGCACCGGCATCCAGCCAGCCGCCGACACTGCCGCTCTCGATGCCGCTGCGGATGGCCGCCATGCCGTCGCCCAGCTCACGCGCCGCCTGACCGCCATAGGTGAGCATCGCCGCCGCGCCGCTCAAGTCGCCGAACCATTGGCCGACTTCAGGCAGCCTGTTCAATTTGCCCAGTGCCTCACCGCCGATACCGACGGCATCGCCCAGCAATCCGAACAAAGCCACCGGATCGGATTTCAAATCGCGGGCATGGGCAATCAGGTCGCGGATTTGACCGATCTCCTGTTCCACCGACCGATACAGCCGCACACCGGTTTCCACCGCTGCGGCCACTTTGGATGCCGTACCCTGCACACTTTCCGGCAACAGGGACAACAGCGGATTGCCGCCGGCAGCGGCGATACCGGGTGTGGGCAGCGGGTTGTTCGGGTCGCCGACAAACTCGGTCAGCTCCACATCAAGCTCACGCGCCGCGGTGCGGCCTTGCGCGTCCTGAATCAGCGTACGGCTGCGCACCGACTCAATCACAAACCAGCCGACAAATCGCCCGCTGCCGAATACCAGCGATACCGCCTGCTGCGCTTCTTTGGCCGCAATCAGCCCCTGATAGGCCGTGTCCGGATTGCCCAGCCGCCAGTGCAGACGCAGGCTGAAACGGATGCCGGTCAAATCGTTGCCCATTGCCTGCAATCGCGGGCGGCCGGCCAACACCTCGTGCTTGGCAAACAGGGCGCCATGGATCTCCTCGAAATCCGAGAAGCTGTTGAGAAACTCAAAGCGGACATCGCCGAGCATGGCATACATCAATAGGCCCTCCGTGCACGCTCCGCCATCAGGCGGTTGAACAAATCCTCAAACTCGCGCAACCCCATCTGCAGGGCAGACTGGATTTGCGACACCTCACCGCCGGGTGCATGGATGGTGGGGTTGAAATGGACGGTAATGCCGCCCGCCACCTGCGCCTGCCGTGCCGCTGCGAACTCGGCGGAATTGGCCTGCATGGAAGCGGCCAGCTCGGCCGACAGGGGAGCGCTGCGGGATGTGAAACGCTGTTGCAAATCGGAGGCTACCGAGCCAACAGCCGACAACACCCCGCCGCGACCACGGCCGATACCGCCTTGCAAGCCCTCCATCAACCAGCCGCCGTAACGGGCAAATACCCGGCTGGGCGAACGGATTTCTACCGGGTTGGTAAAAGCAGATTTCATATTGGCCGCCACACCGCGTACCGTCGCCAGCACAGCCGCCACCCGCGACCGGATACCATTGATCAGGCCGTCCAGAATCATTTGCCCGAAACCGGTGAACTTGGCCGGCAACTCAATACCAAACCAAGACAGCACCGCCGCAAAGGCCGAATAAAACGCCCCGATCGGTGACCAGTTGACAATCAGGGCAAGGATGCCGGTCAGGCCGCCGCTAAAGGCGAATTTAACCTCTTCAATTTTGCCTACCACCCAATTGACTACAGCGGTGATTTTTTCGCCAATCCACAAGCCGACTGACTCTCCGAAGCTGCGCGCGCCGCCTTCGGCTGCTTGGGTAACGCTGAAGAAATCGGCAAACCAGCTCAGAATGGGTTGGACAAAGGGCTGAATGGTGGCCCATATCCCGCTCAATGCATTGCTCAAACCGGCAAATACAGGCTTAAGCGGCTCTACGCCTTGGCGGATGCCCTCGGCTGCCCCGATAAAAAATGCCTTGATCGGGCGCCAGTATTTGTAAATCAACACGGCAGCGGCAGCGATGGCCAAGGCAATCCAGCCGATAGGCGTCATCAGTAAAGCCCGACCGAGTGCGAATAGGGCGTGTTTGGCCAAACCCAAAGCAGCCGCCAATTTACCGAACACTCCGGCACCCATACCAATACGTGCAAACGGTGCGGCCAGCATACCGACTGCACGACTGAGAAAACCAGTAATACGGCCTGCCCACTGGGCAGAAAAACCGAACGACCTTAAGAGGGCAACACCTCTGGAAGCACCACGCAACTGCAACAGCGCAAACAAAGCGCGCGCCGCTTGAAGTTTGCGGAAACCGGTATATACGGCCAAAATTGGAGCGGCAAAAGAAGTGAGCACGTAGCCAGCACCCAATAGAACCATCTTCAGACCGAAGAAAGCTGCCGCCGCCCCGACAACTGTCTTAATCAGACCACTGTTGTTTTTGATAAACGGCAGCACGGTATTGTCCAAAAATCCCTGCAGCCAAATGGCTGCCGCTTTGATTTCGGGGGCGAATACCTCCCCGAAAGAGGCAGCCGCATTTTCCGCCACACCGCCAAGTGATTCCATTGCCGATGATAGATTGTTGGTTTTGACCCGGATACGTTCTTCCAATGATGCCTGCTGATCCATCTTGGCCATCATGCCGTCAAAGCCCGACAGGCCGGCCTGACCGAGAATAGAGGCAACCCTGCCGCCTTCCTGGCCGAAAATGGCATCGGCCACATCGATCACACCTTGGTCGCCGAATCGGGCGCGGATTTTGCCGAATTCGGATTCCAAAATACCCGTCACATCACGCAGGGATTTCATGGTGCCGTCCGGGTTGAAAAACTCAAACTTTGCACCGGACGATTCCATCATGTGACGCACTTCCGACTTCATACCGCGCGCGGCTTCTTCAATCATCTTGGGGCCGCGCGACAACTGACTCAACATCATGGAAAAGTTGGTACCGAAACTGGAGCCTTCCAAACCTTTGTTGGCGGCCAAGCCTTCAATCGCATAAATCTGCTTCTGATTCTCCAGCCCGGTCAGATTGAGACTGTTGGCTTTCGGCGCATAGTAGGACATGGCCTGATACATATCCTCTTTGGTCAGGCCGGCCGCGAAATAAGCCCGTTGCGTCAGATCGGCCGATGCCAACAGGTCGCGTTCTTTAATGCCGTGTGCTTCCATGTTTTTGGCAAAAAAGCTGCCGTCGGCAATCGGAATGCCCATGACCGTGTTCAGTTGCGCCGTGGCCAAACCGCCGCCATTGATAATGGTATCGTCCGAAATGCCTTGGCTCTTCAAGCCGAGTGCCATTTGGGTAAAGTCGGTTTTGTTGCCGGGCAAGGCGGTTCCCCATTCGGTGGTCAAACGGTCGATTTCTTCAAAACGTCCGAAACTGCCGTCCCGGCGCATCATGGCAACCTTCAGTTCGGTCGCCGCCGTCTCCTGCTCCATAAACTTGCGTACTGCCCCGAAAACAGGAGCCGCAACCACGGCAGCCCCTTTGCCCGCCTCCATGAACTCAGAACCGAACCGGCGGCGCTGCTCCTGAACGGATGCCTGTAGTGCCATCGCCTGATTCAGATTGTTTTGGGCACGGTTGGCATTTTTAATCTGCACCGCCATATCGGCATAAGCGCGCGAGCCTTGGCGCAGTTTGTCCGTCCACCCCAGAGAGGCTTGGGCACGCAAAGAGCGACCGAAAGCCTCGTTTGCCTTGGTCGCCCCTTCAATTTCCCGTCCCAGCGCCTTGGCTGTACGCTCGGCGCGTCCGAACACTGTACCGAATCCGGAACGCAGTGTCGCACCAATGACAATGCCTAATGCCAATTCCTTTGCCATAACGGGATACCTATGTTAAAAATGAAACCATGAACATCGACTTCAAAAACGACTTTTACGCCTCCTGCGCCCTTGTGCTGTTTGCCTTCATGGCCGCAGCAGGAATTGTTTGGCTGTTTGCTGCCCTATGGGCTGCTGCCGGCTTTTGGGGCGCGGTTATTTTGTTTGTGCCGGTCGGCCTGCTCTTCGCATGGCCGGCCGGAATGTTGTTTGCCGTCCTCAGCTTCGTCTTGGCGCTGCCGATTTCCGGCCTCCGCTGGATGCTGGGGCGCAAACAGCAGGCTTAGAACTTGGCGTACTTCGCCTTAATCTGCCGGTTGGCCTGCTTCTGCCATATCAATATCTCGTCTAAAGACATCTCTTCTATGACATTCGGCGCGAAGCCGAACCACCAAGCCAAATCGGCGGCGGCTTGGTGGTAGCTGTCCCAATCAATCTGCACCGATACAAAAGGACTGCAGCTTGCTGTAATCCTCCCAGCACAGGTTCTCAAAGTCTTCCGGCATCAGGCCGGAGGCAACCGCCAACACTTCAATTTGCTGTAACGCACCGTTGTTCGGGTATTTTTCGGCGGCCAACTTATAGTCTTTCACCTTCACGCGGCGGACGGTCAGTTCGTTTACCTCGCCGTCCGGCGTTTCTACCGGCTGCACCAAGCGGATGGTTTTGGTCAGACCGACTTTCTCTTGCAGTTTTTGCGCTTCGTTTTGTGCCATTTCTTCATTCCTTTACAAAATCGCCGGGTGGGGCGGCCAATAAAAAAACCCACCATCCGTATCAGATGGTGAGTTTAGTTTTTGACCGTTTAAACAGCTTGTAACGGCCGTTACTAAATTACTGCCCGATATTGCGCCGCATCTGTGCCAGCTGGTCCTGGCCGGATACGCGGTACTTGTTGGCGAAGGCATCAAAATAGAGCAATTCGCGGCCGGCGTGCTTGATGCTGCCGGCAGTACAGGTAAAGGTACTCGGCCATTCCGCGCGCTCTTTTGGCTTAAATCCGCCCAGCGGCACCTTGCTAAAGGTTACCGTCAGCAGGGCAACCACCTGCTGTTCCTGTGCCAAGCCCTGAGCGTTATGCACCTGCAGATTGCCGCGCACCATCAGCTGTTGCGATTTAAACGGCTGGTACACTCCGGCAAACGCATCGGCATACAGGCTGTTCCAGTTGATTTCGCCTTCGCCCACCTTGAAGCCCTTGGGCAGGCTGATGTCAAACGCCATGCCCAAACCCTGGTGTTCGTCCTGCAGGATTTCGATTTCCGGCAGCTTGACTTCATTGGCCCGTCCGATCTGGGTATTGCCGTTCAGATACAGATTGGCGTTGTAGATCACATTCAGTTCAATGCTCATGTTTCACTCCTTCAGGCAGCCTGAATCAGGTTGACCAGGTATTTGCGCGTCATCACGCTGGTATTGGTGATGCGCTCGCCCGGCAGTTTCGGGGTGTAGTCGTACACAATCGGCACCTGTCCTTTGCTGAAGGCATCCACCAGATCGTAATCGTAATCCAGCCCCACCGAATGGCCGACAATCGATTTGAGCGTACCCAAATAGGTGTCGTAACCACCGACCAAACTGTCAAGCAGGGCATCGTCAATCGGGCGGTCGACATATTGCAGGGCAAAGCGGCGCAGGCTCTCGTCAATCACATCGCCGGTGCGCTGGGCCACCTCGAAGTTCTTGATATGGGAAACGGTCGGGAAACAGGCCAACCGGTTGCCCCACATCCTGAAGCCGCTGCCGTAGCTGTTGAACACGGTGGTGATGCCGCGCTCGTTAAGGCGGTTGGTTTCCGATTGCGGGTCATCACCGCGGGCGGTGAGGCCGATCTCCAAACCGGTCACGCCCTTCAGCTCACGGTTGGAAATGCTGAACCAGTAGCCGTGCTCGACATCGGTTTCCATGCGCAGGCCGGCGGCATGAGTAGCCAGGCTCTCCACACCCAGCAGGCCGATGACGTGCGGGAAGAACAGCTGCACCCGGTCGCTGGAGGTTTGGAAGTTGATGCTGCCTTGCGGACCACGGCCTTCGATGGCCTGGCTTAAGGTGGTACCGACGGGTGCATCCACATAGGCAATGGCGTGCAGTTTGTCGGCCAGTGTGATCATCGCCGCGGCGCAGGTAGCGGTTTTGTCGTATCCGGGCACGATGATGATTTTGGCGTCGGCGCCGAAACGGTTAAAGCCTTCGGTCAGCAGCTCCAT
>JBHAET010000269.1:0-3218 GCA_041855705.1 Neisseriaceae bacterium | reverse complement strand
GCCGCTTTCGCATCGGCAGCCGCTTTCGCATCGGCAGCAGTCTCCGTCCGCAGCACCGTAGCCGTATCATCAGCCACCGCAGCAGTCGGGGCGGTGGTGGATTCGGTTGCCGCCGTCGGTGCCGGGCTACCTGAAGATTCGCCACCGGCCAACACGCCGGCCCAATCGGCAATTCGGGCCTGAGCGCGCAAATAAGCCAATGCGGCATCGCGATAATCATTTTGGGCGGTCACATGCGCCTGTTCGACACCGGACAATTCGCCATAAGCATCCAACACATCAATCAGGTTTCGACGGGCAATTTTGAATTGCAGTTCATAGGCCTGCACCACCTGTTGCTGGGCGGCAATCTGCGAACGGGTGATGTTGGCACGGTCAAAACTCTGGCGCATGTCGGCCTCGGCAGTGCGTGCTTTTTCGGTCACCTCACGCAACATTTGCTCCAGACGCGATTCGGCGGCAATCAGCTCCTGGGCATTTTGCCCCACCGAATAGCGGGCCGCCTGGTCAAACACATTCCAGGAAAAGCTCAGGTACAGCTCTTTGGTATCTCGCGTGTACTGCCCTTCCAAATTCAGTGCCGGCAACCGGGCCGCCTTGCTGACATCCAGATTGGCGCGGGTGCTTTCCAGCTCGGCCTGTTGCGCCCGATAGCTGGGGGTGGCCGCCAAATCCGGCGTCCGGTAACGGCTGATCAGGCTGTCTGGCGTGGTATTGGCAAACGGGGGCTGCAAATCGGCCGCCTGCACGGGAGTCTTGGTGTAACGTGCCAGGCGGCTTAAGGCCAAATCCATATTGCGCCGGGTCTGCGCCATATTCGATTCCACCTGCAAACGGCGCGATTTGGCTTGGGTCAGTTCGGAACGGCGACCCGCATCGTATTTAACGATGATTTCCAGGTCTTTGATGATTTTGTTGTGACGGTCAAGATTGCTTTGCAGCACGGCCAGCGTGTCGCGGCTGCGCAAGGCGGTCAGGTATTCAGCGCCGATGGTTGAGCCGAGAATTTCGCGGGTTTCGCCATATTTGTGATGGTAATAACGTTCACGCTCGCGATCGCGGGTCACGGCGGAACTGATGCCGCCCCAGGAATACACATTCAGGCTGCCGCGCAAGCCGGGATTAAAATCGCGGCCGGTATCGTTTTCGGCATCACGTGCCAGCATTTGATTGCCCACCAGTGACAAGACCGGATAATGACCGGCCTGGGTGGCCTTCATGGCCTGGTGGGCACCGATTTCATTGGCCCGGGCTTCCAACAGTTGCGGGTCGTTGACCAAGGCGTCGGCCAGAATCGATTGCAGGCTTTTCGCATACAGCGGCGCTGCCGGCAGCAAGGCGGCAATCAGACAGGCGCACAAACGCAATCGGGCAGCAGGCATAGCGAAATGGAGCGACATTGGCTTTCGCACAGAAAAATAATTCCGCAATTATACGCCCAAATGCCGCCAAGTCATGCCTTTTCACGATTTTGAGCGGCAGCATAATTCAAAAATAATCAATTTGCCGCACTGCCGTAAAACGGCACCATGTCATTCCGGATGAACGTCAACGGCTTGCCAAGCATTTCGCCCACCATACAGAATAAAATTAATTAATTGAATTTAATACAATTTATCAAAATTTCCAATCCACACACCATCCACACCGTTCGGCATCATGCAAGGCTTGCGCCACCGCCAAGCAGTGCGGCAATCCGGCGACATAAAAAGCTCGGCAGTCGTTAAACCACCGGGCTCTGAGCACGACAATATGTTTGATGCGGGCGCCGTCCATACGCCGCAAAGGGTATGCTGCTGCAATTTTGGACCCAGCATAATGGTTCAGGCAGCCTGAGGCTGCCTGAACACCGCTTAAAACCGCTCTAGCTCGGCAAACGGTTGTGGCTGGCCACGGCGCACATGCTGGCGGCCGTATTCGGCACAGCGGTGGCGGGTGGGAATGTTTTTGTCCGGGTTGAGTAATTTGTGCGGATCGAATGCGTGCTTCACCCCCCAGAATGCCTCGCGTTCGGCTTCGGAAAACTGGACGCACATGGAGTTGATTTTTTCAATGCCCACCCCGTGCTCGCCGGTAATGGTGCCGCCCAAACGCACGCACTCTTCCAGAATGTCGCTGCCGAACGCCTCGGCACGCTCCCATTCGCCTTCAGCCTGGCTGTCAAACAAAATCAGCGGGTGCATATTGCCATCGCCGGCATGGAACACATTGATGCACTGCAACCGGTATTCCTCTTCCTTGGCCGCAATATAGGTCAGCATGGCACTGATGTGACGGCGCGGAATGGTGCCGTCCATACAGTAATAATCCGGCGCCAGCTGGGCTGCGGCCGGGAAGGCGTTTTTGCGGCCCGCCCACATCGCCAGCCGTTCGATTTCGTTGCGCGACACCTGGATGCGGATGGCGCCGCAGCCCTCCAGCACCTCGGTCATGCGGCCGATTTCTTCGGCCACTTCTTCCGGCGTGCCGTCAGACTCGCACAGCAAGATGGCTTCGGCACGGGTGTCGTAGCCGACTTTCAAGTAATTGTCCACCGCACGGGTACACGGCCCGTCCATCATTTCCAGGCCGGCCGGAATGATGCCGGCGGCAATCACCGCCGCCACCGCGTTGCCGGCCTTGCCCATATCGTCGAAGCTGGCCATGATCACCTGTGCCAGCTGCGGCTTGGGCACGAGTTTCACCACCACTTCGGTCACCACCGCAAACATGCCTTCACTGCCGATGAACACGGTCAGCAAATCCAGCCCCGGTGCGTCGGGCGCGCGCGAGCCCAACTCAATCACCTCGCCGTCCATGGTCACCGCCCGTACCTTGAGCACATTGTTCACCGTCAGCCCGTATTTCAGGCAATGCACCCCGCCGGAGTTTTCCGCCACATTGCCGCCGATGCTGCAGGCAATCTGGCTGGAGGGGTCCGGTGCATAATACAGCTGGTAAGGGGCTGCCGCTTCGGAAATCGCCAGATTGCGCACGCCCGGCTGCACCGTTGCGGTGCGGGCGGTGGGATTGACTTCCAGAATGCGGTTGAACTTGCTCATCACCAACAGCACGCCACCAGCCACCGGCATCGCACTGCCGGCCAGTCCGGTACCGGTGCCACGCGGCACCACCGGCAGATTCAGGCGCTGGCAGGTACGCAAAATCTGCTGTACCTGCGCTTCGGTTTGCGGCAACACCACCGCCAGCGGCATTTGCCGGAATGCGGTGAGGCCGTC
>JBHAET010000268.1:0-3057 GCA_041855705.1 Neisseriaceae bacterium | reverse complement strand
GCGCCCGCAGCAACATCACCCCCGCGCGACAGGCCAACATCGCACGGATGAATGAACGCAGCAAGGCGCACATCCAGCGCGAAAAACGCAAGCGGGCAGAAAAATCCGCCCCTGGCTGCGCCTCACCAGTACGCCCACAAACAGTCGAAGAGTGGCTGGCGCAGGGCGGAAAAATAGAACGGCTCCCAAGACATGCCAGCGGCATCAAATTGCTGCGCTATGACCACAACACCGGAATCCCACTGCGCCCGGCCAAAAAAGTGGCACAACGGAAACGAATCGAGAGCTGAGAAAGCCATGCAAACAGCACCGAAAATCCTCGAAACAGCGGCAAACACCATTGAGCAACGCGCAATAGAGCGCGACCTCGATAACACCGAAGGCGAGAGATCGATGAGACGCGCCGTCACGGCCTTCAACGCCCTGACGGGACTTGGCATGAGCACAACGCAAGGATGGATTTTCATGGCCATCCTGAAAGCCGCACGAGCAACGGCCGGAACACACCAGCCGGATGACTACATCGACGGCGCCGCCTACTTCGCCCTCGCCGGCGAGCAAGCCAACCGCGATCTGACGCAGGAATGGGAGCCAGCAAAATGACCGCACACCCGCACGCCGAAAACATCGCCCGCTTTGCCAACGACGCCGCAGAAACAGCACGCCCATGGGAACGCTGGGAAGCATCCAGCGACGGCAAAGCGTGGCGCAACCTCTACGCCATGCCCTCGTGGGAGCCGAATCTCCACTACCGCCAAAAGGAAGCATCCAAGTGAAAAAATACATGACCATCAAAATGCCCGACAACACTGTTTGGGCAGTCCCCACAGAAGTGATTGCCCGAAATCGTGCGGAGCACTATGCCCATGAGTTTGGCGGCTGCATTGAAAAGTCGCTGTCTGAAGATACGCTGCCTCTGTTTGAACAAGATAAATATGAAATTACCGACTGGGCAGCGAATAACATGAACTGGGATGACGTGGAAGAACACGCCATCAAGATTGAACGTGACGAAGAGCCCAATTATCAAGCAGGCTGGATGAATGGAGAAAAGGGCTTTTCTGACGAAGCGGAGCCTGAAACCAAGGCTGTAATCACCAGTTAATGCGGAATTTTTCCCACCGCTTGACAGCGATGGGCTAGATGAAGCGTGCCATATTTTGACAATCCGATTGCACACAACGCAATCCGCCTCGCGACTTTGACGGAAGATCCATGAAATCAATCATAGACCCCTGCTGCGGCAGCCGCATGATGTGGTTTGACCGAACCAACCCGCGCGTTATTTTCGGTGACTGCCGAAAAGAAACAATCACTGTCACCGGCCGAAGTAACGGAAGAAAAGACGGCACACGAACTCTTCATATCGAGCCGGACACACTGATGGATTTCCGCGCAATACCTTATGCAGACGAAAGCTTTGCACTGGTTTCCTTTGACCCGCCGCATCTTCTGCGCGCTGGAAAGAAAAGTTGGCTGGCCGCAAAGTACGGAAAGCTATCGGATAACTGGCGCGAAGACTTGCGACAAGGATTCGCAGAATGCTTCCGTGTTTTGCGCCAAGAAGGCGTGCTTGTGTTTAAGTGGAACGAAACCCAAGTGCCGCTTCGAGATGTCCTTGCACTGACGCCAGAAAAGCCCTTGTTCGGGCAGAGAGCCGGGCGAGGGGGCCGAACGCACTGGCTTGTTTTCATGAAAGAAGGAAAGCAATGAAATACCTCTCCGTCTGCTCCGGCATCGATGCCGCATCCGTCGCATGGCAGCCGCTCGGCTGGGTGCCGGTGGCGTTTTCCGAGATCGAGCCGTTCCCGTGCTCGGTGCTCGCCCACCATTACCCCAACACCACGAATTGGGGCGACATGACCCGATACCAGGAATGGCCTGATGTCTCAATTGACCTTCTTTGCGATTGTGCCCGCTGGATTGGCGAGCGCATCCAAGATGTAGACGGGATATGCCGCGAGAACGAAAGGAGAGCAGCATGAACGAAGCCACATTCCTGCGCTGGAAAGACCTTGCCGCCCGCTGGAATTGCGGCAAGACGTTCATTTATGAGGAGGTCAAGCGCGGCCGCCTTGCACCATCCGACCGTGGCCGCTGGCCACTGTCGGAAATCAAGCGCTACGAACGCGCCAGCTACCTTGCCATCAGGAAAAAGGCGGCCTGATTACCCCGACAACAAGTACGCCTCCCACGCCGCCATCAATTCCCGGCGACGGTCGAGCAAATCGCCGCGCCGGTAGGCGGCTTCGGTTTCGTCGCGGATGGTATGCGCCAGCGCCATCTCGCACACATCGCTCGGCCAGCCGTTTTCGGCAGCCCAGTCGCGGAATGCAGAGCGAAACCCGTGCACCGTGTACGGCAGGCCGCGACCCTTCGGCGGCTCACGCTGCAACAGGTACAGCATCGCGTTTTCCGAGAGTTTGAACGGCTGCCCGGTGCCCGGCAACAATGCCAGCGCCGAAGCCGTCAACGGAATCCGGTGCTGCCGGCCTGCCTTCATGCGCTCCGCCGGAATCGTCCACACCTCGCCGCGCACCTCGCCCATATTCATACCCACCACTTCGCCCGTGCGTGCCGCGGTCAGAATTGTGAAGCGCAGCGCCTTGGCCGTCCGGCTCTCACTGCCAGCAAGCGATCGGAAGAATGCGGGCACATCCTGAAACGGCATCGCCCGGAAGTGCTTGACCTTCGCCACCTTCGACGGCCGCGCCAACAGATGCTCCAGATGCCCTTTCCACCGCGCCGGGTTCTCGCCGGACACCGTGCCGCGCACCTTTTCCGCATTCCAGATGCGCTCAATACGGCCACGCACCCGCGTCGCCGTTTCCGTCTTGCTTGTCCATATCGGCGATAGGCACGCCATCACCGTGTCCGTCGTGATGCTCGCCACCGGCATATCACGCGCCGGGCCATAGTCAGCCAGTGATGATTGCCACTGCCGCGCCTGCGCATCGCCGCGCCACTCGGGCCGCATCCGCTCGATGAAGTCATCCACCGCCTGCCCCCACAATCGCCCCCGCGCGGCCACAGGCGCGCCCCGCGCCTCTATAGGGT
>JBHAET010000267.1:0-5829 GCA_041855705.1 Neisseriaceae bacterium | reverse complement strand
TGTTTAGAATAGCGCCGCCTTGGCCGCCGTGCACCGGTGTTGACCACACCCGCACGGCGGATGCATTCCGGCACCCGTTTCCCGACACCACGGTACTTTCTCATGATTGATGTTTCCAAACAGGCCGGCAAAGGCCTGTCCGGCTTTATGGTCGGCCTGTTGCTGGCCACTGCAGTGATTGCCGGCGTTCTGTTTTTCCTCAACCAGAACAAAACACCGTTCAAGCCCACCCAAACCGCCCAGCCGGCACCGGCGCATCCGCACATTCTCACCCCCGGCACACCCGCTCCCCCGCCTCCGCCGCCGGCCAGTGATGTCTTGGGCGATTTCATTACCGAACAAACCGCCAGCGAACCGGCGGCCAGTGCACCGGCACCCGCCAAACCACCAATCGCCGAGTCCAAACCGGAAACCGACAAACCGGCCAAACCGCCGGTGGCCGAACGCAAACCACCGGCAACCGAACCCAAAGTCACCCCGGAACAGATTTTGAACAGCGGCAGCCTGGAAAAAGCCCAGCAAGCGGCGCGCAAGCCGTCCGCCACGCCGGCAACCAACCGCGATGCACGGGTCATGCTGCAAATCGGCTCGTTCCGCGACAGTGCCGCGGCCGATGCCCAACGTGCCAAACTGGCCATGCTCGGGGTGGACACTCAAGTGGTGCAAAGCCAGGCCAACGGCCAAACCGTGTTCCGGGTACAAACCGGCAAAATGAACCGCCAGCAAGCCGAACAGACTGCCGAGCGCCTGCGTCAGAACAGCATTGACAGCCTGGTGCGCAACGCACCGTAAACCAACAACCCACTGATTTTTCATGATACGCGAGGAAAACACCATGATCCACAAAACCGCCTGGGCACTGGCCGCCGCCGCACTGATGACCGCCGTTCCGGCCATGGCCGCCGTACAGGAAGGCCGCGACTACACCGTTTTGGCCCAACCGATTCCGCAACTGCACAACGACAAAGTGGAAGTGCTGGAATTTTTCTCCTACACCTGTGTCCACTGCTACCGTTTGGATCCCATCCTGCTCAAGCACAGCAAAACCTTTGCTCCGGATACCTATTTGCGCACCGAACACGTGGTATGGGACCCGAGCATGCTCGGCCTGGCGCGGGTAGCCGCCGCGGTCAATGCCTCCGGCACTAAATACGAAGCCAATCCGGCCATTTTTAACGCCATGTTCGAACAGAAGCAGGACCTGGGCAATCCGGCAAGCTTCAAGGCATGGGCCGCACAGCAGAAAAGCTTTGACAGCCAAAAATTGCTGGCCGCCTTTGACAGCCCCAACAATGCCATTGATGCCAAACGGATGCAGGATCTGACCCAGAAATTCGGCATCGATGCCACCCCAACCCTGATTGTCGGCGGCAAATACCGGGTACAGATGCAGGACTTCAACCAAGGCATGAAAGTGGTGGACGAGCTGGTGGCCAAAGTGCGCCAGGAACGCGGCATGGCTGCCGTGGCACCGCGCAAGACCCCGCCCAGCATCGGCGCGGCGGTGGCGCGCAGCGCCAACCAATAAACACGATTGCACCGACACAGGCTGCCGACACGGTTTTCAGGCAGCCTTTTTCATGAGTTGCGGCTCATGGCTGCCTGAATCGCGGCCACCCAAACACCGGCCGCCCCGTCAATCCCGACCGGCAGCAGGCAGCAGAGCCGCCGCTTCTTTCCAACGGCATCAGCACACACCAGATCCATGGACATTCTTTTATTTTTCAAAGCCCTGATTTTGGGCATCATCGAAGGCCTGACCGAATTT
This sequence comes from Neisseriaceae bacterium, assembly GCA_041855705.1. Classification (GTDB taxonomy): domain Bacteria; phylum Pseudomonadota; class Gammaproteobacteria; order Burkholderiales; family Neisseriaceae; genus JALJZY01. The sequence goes on along the minus strand of JBHAET010000267.1, from coordinate 4,061 downwards.
CTGCCCATCTCCAGCACCGGCCATTTGATTGTGTTTGGCGATTTGCTCAATTTTCACAGCAAGGGCAAGGTGTTTGAAATCGCCATCCAGCTGGGTGCGGTGCTGGCGGTGCTGTTCGAATACCGCCAGCGTTTTGCCCATGTCATCACCCACATCGGCCGCGAACGCGAAACCAACCGTTTCGTGCTCAATCTGGCGATTGCCTTTATTCCGGCAGCGGCAGTCGGCTTTCTGTTTAGCAAGGCGATCAAAGCCTATCTGTTCAATCCGGTCAGCGTGGCCACCGCCCTGGTGGTGGGCGGGATGCTGATTTTGTGGATCGAAAAACGCCAGCGCCAGCGACCGCCCAAAGTTCAGCGGGTGGAAGACATGCGGCCGCGCGATGCGTTGGTGGTGGGGCTGGCCCAAATTCTGGCGCTGATTCCCGGCACGTCACGCTCCGGCAGCACTATTATGGGCGGCATGCTGTGGGGCATCGAACGCAAGGCCGCCACCGAGTTTTCGTTTTTTCTGGCGGTGCCGGTGATGATTGCCGCCACCAGCTACGACATCCTCAAGCACTACCGCGATTTCTCCCTGCAAGATGCGATGCTGATTGCGGTTGGTTTTGTCGCCGCCTTTGCCGCCGCCTTGCTGGCGGTCAGGGCACTGCTCAAATTTGTCGCCAGCAAAGACTATGTGCCGTTTGCCTGGTACCGCATCGTGTTTGGCGGCGTGATTCTGCTCACCTGGCTGTTCGGCTGGGTCAACTGGCAGAGCATCTGATGCCACGGGCGGTGATTTGTGTTAAAGTACGGCTTTAATCAAGGTGGGTTCAGGACTCTAGGTGATTCAAATCCGGTTTGTACCGACCGCGTTTGACGCACCGTGGCCGTACCCGCCTTTATTGTGCCTGCAACCCTTGCGAGAACCATCATGCAGTCCTGGCAACTGCCCGAACACATCGCCGACATTCTGCCCTCCACCGCACGCCAACTGGAAAACGCCAAGGAACGCCTCCTGGCGCTGTTCCGGGTTCACGGCTACGAATTGGTCAGCCCGCCCTTGCTGGAATACAGCGACTCGTTGCTGACCCGTATTGACGAAGGCCTGTCACTGCGCACCATCCGCGTGGTCGACCAGATCAGCGGCCGCCAGCTCGGCCTGCGTGCCGACATCACACCACAGGTGGCGCGCATTGATGCCCACCTCTTGTCGGCCAACAACGGCGTCAACCGACTGTGCTATGCCGGCACCGTGCTGCATGCCCGGCCCGACGGTTTTTTGAGCACCCGCGAACCCCTGCAAATCGGTGCCGAACTCTACGGCCATGCCGGCGTGGAAGCCGACATCGAACTGATCGAACTGATGCTCGACAGCCTGCAACAGGTGCATGATGTCCGGCTGGCACTGGGGCATTTGGGCATTTTCCGTGCCCTGGCCGCAGCAGCCGGACTGGACGCGGCCGACAGCCGCCTGCTGTTGGGCAGCATGTCGGACAAAGACGCCCAAGCGGTGCGTGAGCACTGCCGCCAGTGCGCCCTGCCCGCCCAATGGGCCGATGCCTTCACCCGGCTGCCCACCCTCTACGGCAACCCGGAAGTGATTGCCCGCGCCCGGGCAATACTGCCGCCCCTGCCGGCCATCGACAGCGCCCTCAACCAGTTGCAACAGGTATGCCAGGCCTTTGCCGGCCGGGCCATTCACATTGACTTGTCCGAACTGCGGGTCGACTCCTACCACACCGGCCTGCTGTTTGCCGCCTATGGCCGCAACTGGCCGGATGCCCTGGCACGCGGCGGCCGTTACGACGGTCTGGGCAGCCATTTCGGCCGCGCACGGCCGGCCACCGGTTTCAGCTTCGACTTGCGCGACCTGATCGGCCACCTGCCGCCGGCGAGCAATGTGGCCGGCATTGCCGTCTCGGTACACGACGCCGCCAATGCCCGCGACGTCATTGCCGGCCTGCGCCAACAGGGCGAATGCGTGCTGATCGATTACACCCCCGAATCGGCACCGCCGGCCGGTTGCGACCGCCGGCTGTTGCAGCAAGACGGCCGCTGGCAGGTTGTGCCCATCGGATAAGCCTTTCAGGCAGCCTCGGGCAAACAGTTTTCTTTATTTTCATCAAACCAGGTATTCATCATGGCGAAAAACGTAGTAGTAATCGGCACCCAATGGGGCGACGAAGGCAAAGGCAAAATCGTGGACTGGCTCACCGACCAGGCCAGCGGCGTGGTTCGTTTTCAGGGCGGCCACAATGCCGGCCACACCCTGGTGGTGGGCGGCAAAAAAACCGTGCTGCACCTGATTCCCTCCGGCATTTTGCGCCCCGGTGTCGAATGCTTTATCGGCTCCGGCGTGGTGTTGAGCCCGGAAGCGCTGCTGAAAGAAATCGACCAGCTGGAAGCGGCCGGCATCGAAGTGGCACGCCGCCTGAAAATCGCCCCCACCTGCCCCCTGATCCTGCCCTACCACACCGCGCTGGATCAGGCACGCGAAGCCGCACGCGGCGCCGGCAAAATCGGCACCACCGGCCGCGGCATCGGGCCGGCCTACGAAGACAAAGTGGCCCGCCGCGCGGTGCGGGTGATCGATCTGTTCGATCCGGCACGGCTGGAAAGCAAACTGCGCGAAAACATTGCCCTTTACAACGTGCAGCTGCAACACCTGTACCAGGCACCGGCCGTGGACTTCGACAGCGTGTGGCAAACCCTGCAGGGACTGGCGGAGCGCATCTGCCCGATGGTGGCCGATGTGTCGCGCCTGCTCACCGAAATGAACGCGCGCGGTGACAAGCTGTTGTTTGAAGGTGCCCAAGGCACCCTGCTGGACATCGACCACGGCACCTATCCGTTTGTCACCTCCTCCAACTGCGTCGCCGGTGCCGCCGCACCCGGTGCCGGCGTGGCCCCGCAAATGCTCAACTATGTGCTGGGCATTGTGAAAGCCTATACCACCCGTGTCGGTTCCGGCCCGTTTCCCACCGAACTGTTTGACGAAGTGGGTGCCGGCCTGGGCGAACGCGGCCAGGAATTTGGCGCCACCACCGGCCGCGCCCGCCGTTGCGGCTGGTTTGATGCCGCAGCCCTGAAACGGGCAATCCAGATCAACGGCGTCTCCGGCATGTGCATCACCAAACTAGATGTGATGGACGGCCTGGAACAGATTCAAATCTGCACCGGCTATGAGATCAACGGCGAATACACCGATATCCTGCCCTTCGGTGCCGATGCGGTGGCCAACTGCACCCCGGTGTACGAAACGTTGCCCGGCTGGTCGGAATCCACCTTCGGCATCCGCGATTATGACGCCCTGCCGGCCAACGCCCGTGCCTATTTGCAACGGATTGAAGCCTTGTGCGGCGCCCCGATCGCCATGATTTCCACCGGCCCCGACCGCGAGGAAACCATTGTGTTGCAACATCCCTACGCCTAAGTTCCGTCACAACAGCAAGGCCGGCAGATGATCAACATCTGCCGGCCTTTTTATGGCTGCCATCACCGTGGCCAACGGCCACCGCTACTCAAGCAGCAGCTTGCCGTCAATGCGGCCGAAAAAGCGGCTGATGTCGAAATACACCGACCGTTGCTCACCATTCGGGCCCACCACATCAATGCGGTCAAAAATACCGCCATCCGCCTCAATCAGCGCCTGCCCCTGTTTGCGGTAACCGGGCAAATGCTGCTGCAACCAGGCATTTTCCGCCATAATGCCCCGGCGGGTATCGTTTTCGTCAATCAGCACCGCCCGCTGCGGTGAACTGCCGTCGGCCGGCACCGCCTGTGCCGCTGCCGGCGGGGTTTGGGCGGCCAGCGGCAAACTGCCGGCCAGCAAAGCGGTGAATGCAAGGGTAAAAGCAATTGAGCGCATGGCATCCTCCAGTGGCTTGGTCAACGAGCCTGCATCTTACCTCAAGCGCCGCCGGCACACCATCCGGCGGCCAAAGTGCTCCGCAGTTGCCGGTTGCCGTTGTGCAGGCTGCCTGAAAGCCGGTGCGCTGTTCAGGCAGCCTTTCCTTTATAATCGCCACCATCTTTCTGTTCCCTGTGGCAACCCATCATGTCCCAAACCCTGCTCCT
>JBHAET010000266.1:0-3129 GCA_041855705.1 Neisseriaceae bacterium | reverse complement strand
CTGGCGTAAAAATAAGCCACCACCAACCACACGCAGCCACGCAGCAGCCAGCGCGGACAGCGGCGCACCAGCTGCGCGGTCAGGCGCAGGAAAAACAGGTTGCCGCGCTCGCGCTGCCGCGCCCAATGACCGTGCCTCACCGCCGCATCCGGCCGCCGATGCGGCGGCAGAGCATGCCGAAAAACAGACGGGCGTGCATTTTGCTGATCAGCCAGTTATCGCGCCACAGCCGGAAATGCGACACTCCGCCCGCCGGATAGGTCACCGGCGTCGGTACCCACACCATCGGCACCCCGGCCCAATGCAGGCGCACCAGAATGTCGGTGTCAAAATCCATGCGCTCGCCGACCTTGGCCAGTGCGATGTCGGCCAATGCCGCCAGCGGATAAATGCGGAAACCGCACATGCCGTCGCGGATCTCGCGGCTGCCGGTATTGACCCAGATCCAAAAGTCGGTAATCCGCCGTCCGTAAAGACGGGACTTGGGCGCATCGGTTCCGTACACCGGTTCGGCACACACCAGCGCCTGCGGTGCCGCCGCGGCGGCGGCCAACAAACGGCGCGCATCCTCCAGACAATGCTGGCCGTCGGCATCCACTTGCAAGACATGGCTGTAACCGGCGGCTTGGGCGGCAGCAAAACCGCTTTTCATCGCCGCCCCCTTGCCGCCGTTGTGCGGCCGCAGCAAAACCTCGATGCCGGGATGTTCCGCCGCCAACTGCCGTACCGCCGCCTGTGCCGGCGCTTCCGAACCGTCGTCCACCACCAGCACCGGCAGGTCCAGCGAACGCAATGCGCTTGCCACCTGTCCCACCGTGGCCGCGTGGTTGTAATGCGGAATCACCGCCAGCACCTTCATGCCGCAGCACCCCGCTGGTCGGCCAACACCACCCGGCCGCTGGCACACACCCCGGCCTCGCTGTCCAGTTTGAACAGCAGCTTGCCCTTGTCGGCCTGCCAGTGCAGCCACAAATTCATCTGGTCGCCCGGACGCAAAAATTGCTGGAACTTCAGGTTTTCCACCTGCACCACCCGTGGCGGCAACACAAACTGGCGGCGCGCCACCGCCAGTACCCAATCGAGTTCCACCACCCCCGGCACCAGCGGGAAGCGGTCGAAATGGCCGCTGAAATACACCAGGTCCGGCGGCACCCAGGCCGTCAGCCGGCACTGGCCGTTATCCTCTGCCGCAAGCACTTGCCAAATCGCCTGTTGCGGGCGCGAGGCCAATGCGGCGGCCACCTCGGCCGCGGCCAGCTTGCCCTGGCTGTTGCGTGGCAAAACACGTTCGAAACGCCAATAGCGCGGCAATGCCACCGGATCATGGCCGGCGGCCAGGTGCCGGCGCAAGGCGGCCACCAGCGCCGGCCGGCCCTGGTCGCGCAAGGCGGCAAGCCCGGCAGCGCTCAAGGCCAGCCATGCCGCCACCCGCCGCCGTTGCGGATGCAGGCTGCAATGGGCATCGGCCACCCAGTCGTGGCGCAACAAATCGTGCTCCAAAGCCTGCAAGGACACCCGTTTGTCGGCCAGTTTCACCATTCTGTCTGTACGGCCGAGCAAGTCGAATCCCTGCGGATGCAGGCGCACCGCATCAGCGGTTTGCTGCAGGCCGCCACTCCATGGCGATGCCAGTGCCAGCACGCCGTCGGCATCGGCATCCGCCGCCACACCGTCGAAAAAACGCCATGCCTGCGGCCATTGCCGCCAGCCGATGATGCCGGTTTCGGTACTGCCGTAGATTTCACACACCGCTTGCGGCAACACACCGGCCAGCCGTTCGGCCGTACTTGCCGGCAAGGCGCCGCCAGCGGCGAACACCCCGACCACCTGCCGTGCCAGTGCCTGCTCAATGCCGTGGTCACACACCGCATTGAGCAGGGTCGGGCTGACCACCCACACGCAAGGGCCGGTGCTGGCTTCGAGCAGGCTTTCCGGATACACGCACTGCGGTCGCCACATCGGCCAGCCGGCACACAAGGCCAGCACGATGCGGAAGGTGAGCCCGTACAGATGCTGCGGGGTCACGCTGCCCACCACCAGCGTCTGGGCCGGCAAACGCAGGCCGCGCAGCAGCGCATCGGCCTCGGCCTGCAACTGGCCCCAGGTTTTGTGGATGATTTTGGCCTCGCCGCTGGAGCCGGAAGTTTTCAGCACCACCGCCAAACCGGGATCCAGGCTGCCTGAACACATACTTGCCGCCGAGGGCAACGGATTTTGGCCGATTGGCCACTGCGGCCGTGCGACCGCCAAACCGTCATGGTCGGTGAGCCACACATCGGCCACCTCGTCACCCCAGCGGCGGTTGTCATCGGTAAGATTGGGCGGCAAATACGCCGTCACACCGGCACCGCCGCAGGCCAATAACGCACAGGCAAACAGCGCCGCATCGTCAAACCACAGCGCCGCCTGCCGGCAGCCGGCCGCGCGCAAGCGTGCCGACAAACCGGCCACCGCCGCCACAAAATCGGCACGCCGCCAGTTGGGCGCCACCGCCAGCAAGGCATCGGCGCCGTGGCCACTGGCCGCGGCGCCGGTCAGATAATCTTCCAGTGAATAAGTCGTCATCCCATCGATTCCACAAGCCGCCGGAGACCTTTGCAAAACCCCATCTGCGGCGCATTTGAAGCGTTGTGCGCTGCTCGCTCGTTTGCCTAACGCTATGTTATGTCTGCACTCGCTGTGCTGCTACGCCTTGAACGGCATCCACATCTGGCGGTTTTGCAAAGGTCTCCGCCGCATTGTCGCCAGCCAAACGGCGGCCGGTCCATCCCATGTCACGCCCGGCACCACCCATCGCCACAGGCACCCCAAACCGCATCACCCCTTGTTTGCCGGCGTTTGATTCAAACGCAGCACCCGGCGCCGGTACAGCCACTCGCCGGCCAGCAGCAGGCCCATCAGCCCGTAGGACAGCACGCCGGTATACAGTGCCCAGGCCTGCCAGGCTTCTGCGGCAATCAATGCCAGCGTGATGCCGCCGTTGAACACGAAAAACCCGCACCAGCACTGGGTCACGCGGCGGGTGTAGCGCACGCCCTCGGGCGGCAGCTGCGGATTTTGCAAGCGTGCCAGCCGTTCGATCAGGCTCTGGCCGGAAAACAGACTGCCGCCAAACAGCAACAGCATCAG
>JBHAET010000265.1:0-9364 GCA_041855705.1 Neisseriaceae bacterium | reverse complement strand
ATGCTGTCGGTGAGTACCTGATGGTTGACGCCGTACACCACGGTGGCATCGACATCATCGCCGCCGGGGGCGGAGATCAGCACTTTTTTGGCACCGGCATCCAGATGCGCCTGGCATTTTTCCTTGCTGGTAAAGGCGCCGGTGCATTCCATCACCAAATCCACTCCCAGTGCGCGCCACGGCAGTTCGGCCGGGTTGCGGGTGGAAAAGAACGGGATGCGGTCGCCGTTGACGATCAAATGGGTGTCGTCGTGGGCAACATCGGCGGCAAAGCGGCCGTGAACGGTGTCGAATTTGGTCAGATGGGCATTGGTTTCCAAGCCGCCGCTGGCATTGACGGCCACGATTTCGAACTGGTCGCGCAAATTGTATTCGTAGATGGCGCGCAGGATTTGGCGGCCGATGCGGCCATAACCGTTGATGGCGATTTTCAGAGACATGCAGACGATCCTTTGCAGGGTTGGTAGACGGCGGCCGGTGTGGCCGCCAAACAAGAGAAATTATACCGGTTCAGCCGCAATTGCGACACCGGCGGACCTGCGGTACAGCAGGCTGCCGGAACACCCGGCCAGCCGTTATTTCTGTACCGCCGTCAGCTTGATTTCCACTTTCCATTTCGGATTGGCCAAGGCTGCCTGCACACAGGCACGGGCCGGCGTGGCGCCCGGAGTGACCCAGGCATCCCAGGCCGCATTCATGCCGGCATAGTCGGCCAGATCGGGCAGGTAAATCACCGCTTCGCAAATATGGGCTTTGTCCGAGCCGCAGTCGGCCAGAATGGCATCAATTTGGGCCAGCACATCGGCGGTTTGGGCGGTGATGTCGGCGTCTTCGTTGCGCGGCACCTGGCCGGCCAAAAACACGAAGCCGTTGGCCACGGTGGCATCGGACAGGCGGTTGGTGGGTTGGTAATGACGGATGGTCATAAGGCTTTCCTTGACTGAGCAGTTAAAATGGGTGGCGGTGTTCAGGATGCCGCTAGGGTACCGGCCAAGATTGGGCCAGATGCAGGCTTGTGGTATATTCTCGAATTCCGGCACCGACCGGCGCATTGTAGCGCAAACGGCCCTGTTTTTCAGGTTCTGGCCGCTCAGCGACAAGGGATGCTGCGGATTGTGCCATACCCGTGCGGCATCGGGGACAGGTTGGTGCCGCCGCTTGGTGTTTTATTTGTCGGGGATTGCATGGGCAAAATCCATTATCCGGTCACCCCGGCCATCCGCTTTCTGCGCCAGCAGCAGATTGCCTATGTGCCGCATGTGTATGATTATGTCGAACATGGCGGCACCGCTCATTCTGCTGCGTGTTTGGGGGTGGACGAACATTGTGTGATCAAAACCATTGTGCTGTGCAATGAGCACCAGCATGGCTTGGTGGTGCTGATGCATGGCGACCGGCAAATTTCCACCCGCAAGCTGGCCCGGTTGTTGGGCATGAAGCACATTGAGCCGGCAAGCCCGGCACAGGCGCAGCGGCTGACCGGCTATCTGGTGGGCGGAACCAGCCCGTTTGGCTTGAAAAGCCGGCTGCCGGTGTATGTGGAGCACAGCATTTTTGCATTGCCGGAAATTTACATCAACGGCGGCAAACGTGGCCTGTTGGTATCGATGGTGCCGGCGGCGCTGGATTGCCTGTCACCGCACCGTGTGGCGGTGGCGCAGGACTGATGGCGAAAACGGTGCCGCCGGTTTCGGATTGGCAGCTTATTCGAGAGAGAAAAAGACGAGGATCTTCAATGATTGAACAATGGCAGGCGCAAATTGCCCAGGCTGCGGCTAACGGCAGTCATTTGCGCATCCGCGGCAGCGGCAGCAAGGATTTTTACGGCGAACAGACCGAGGGCGGCGACATACTGGATGCGTCGGCCTGGTGCGGCATTGTGGATTATGACCCGGCCGAGCTGGTGCTCACGGTTCGTTGCGGCACCCGTTTGGCCGACATCGAAACCACCCTGGCCGAGCAAAAACAGATGCTGGCCTTCGAGCCGCCGTTTTTCGGTACCGATGCCACCATTGGCGGTTGCGTGGCCGCCGGTTTGGCCGGCCCGCGGCGGGTGCAGGCCGGTGCAGTGAAAGATTTTGTGCTGGGTGCGCAGTTGCTGGATGGCCGTGGGGAGTTGCTCAATTTTGGCGGCAAGGTGATGAAAAATGTGGCCGGTTATGATGTTGCCCGCCTGTTGGCCGGCTCGCTCGGCTGTTTGGGGGTGATTACCGAAGTTTCGCTCAAAGTATTGCCGCAACCGCCGGCACAACGCACCATTCAGTTTGACTTGCCGCAGGTCGAAGCGCTCACCCGTTTGAACCAGTGGCTGGGACAGCCGTTGCCGATTTCAGGCAGCCTGTGGCAGCAAGGTGTGCTCAGCGTGCGTTTGAGTGGTGCCGAAGCCGGCGTGGCGGCAGCGCAGTCGGTATTGGGCGGCGAAGTGCTGGCCGAGCCGCAGGCGGCGGCTTTGTGGCACGATGTGCGCGAGCAGCAATTGCCGTTTTTCCGCGACATGGCGGCCAACGAGCGGCTGTGGCGGATCAGCGTGCCGGATACCGCGCCCCTGTTGGCGCTGGACGGTTTGTCGTTATTGGAGTGGGGTGGTGCCCAGCGTTGGTACCGCACCACCGCCCATGCCGATACGGTACGGGCGGCCGCCGTTGCCGCCGGTGGCCATGCCACCCTGTTCCGCGGCCGGACACAGGCTGGCGAAACCGTGTTTACGCCCTTGTCGGCAGGCTTGGCCGCCATCCAGCAGCGCTTGAAACAGACATTTGACCCGCAGCAACTGTTCAACCGTGGCCGTCTGTATCCGGATCTGTAAACCGGTACCTGGCCGAACGGGGGCGGCAGTTGTGCCGCCCTCCCACAACACAAATACCTACCAAAGAGAAATATTCGCATGCAAACCCAGATTAGCCCTGATTTTGCCCATACCGAAGCCGGTCAAATGGCCGAATCCATTTTGCGCCGCTGCGTGCATTGCGGCTTTTGCAATGCCACCTGTCCCACATTCCAGATTACCGGTGACGAACTGGACGGTCCGCGTGGCCGTATTTATCAGATGAAGCAGGTGTTTGAAGGCAAGCCGGCCACCGCGTCCATCCAGCAGCATTTGGACCGCTGCCTGACCTGCCGCAACTGTGAAACCACCTGTCCGTCTGGTGTGACATACGGACGGCTGCTGGATTTGGGCCGGGCCGAAGTGGACCGCCAGCTGGGGCGGAAACCGGTGGCGCAATTCCAGCGTCGGGCCTTGCGCTATCTGGTGACCAATCCGGCGCTGTTTGCCCGCAGTTACCGGGTGGGGCAGTCACTGCGCAATTGGCTGCCGACCCGTTTGCGTGAAAAAGTGCTGCCATATCAGCCGGTGGCGGCCGTGGCGGCCAAACCGGCCCAACGCAAGGTGTTGATGTTGGCCGGTTGCGTGCAGCCGGCGATGTTGCCCGGCATCAATCAGGCCACCATCCGCATTCTCAATGCGCTGTCGGTAGAAACCGTGATTGCGGCCGAGGCAGGATGTTGCGGCGCAGTCAATCTGCATTTGGATGCGCACGAAGCGGCACTGGACGATATGCGCCGCAACATCGATGCCTGGTGGCCGTACATTGAGTCGGGTGTGGAGGCGGTGTTCACCAATGCGTCGGCCTGTGGCGGCATGGTGAAAGATTACGGTTTCCATCTGCGGCACGATGCGGCCTATGCCGACAAAGCGGCCAAAATCAGTGCCTTGTGCGTGGACGCTGCCCAGTGGCTGGCCAATGAGACCGAAACCTTGCGTGAGCGGCTGCGGCCGGCACCGGTGAAAACCGTGGCCTACCATCCACCGTGCAGCCTGCAGCATGGTCAAAAACTGCCCGGTGTGGCGGAAAAAGTGCTCTCGGCGCTGGGTATTCAGGTGCTGCTGCCTTACGAATCCAATTTGTGCTGCGGTTCAGCCGGTACCTACGCCCTGTTGCAGCCCGAATTGTCGCAAGCCTTGAAGCAGCGTAAATTGGGCCATTTGAATGCATTGAAGCCGGAGGTGATCCTGTCGGCCAATGTGGGCTGCATCGGCCATTTGGCGGCCAGCAGCCAAGTACCGGTGCGTCATTGGTTGGAATATGTGGCCGATCTTCTGGATCCGGCCGCTGCCTGAACGCCGGGACTGCAATGCGAAATCGGAATTCTGCTTTAAATTAAAACGCTTGGTTTTTTTTGTGGTGGAAAAAGCCGCATCCGGCTTGAAACCGGCGCCAATTTCAGGCAGCCTTACACTTTGCATTGCAAAAAACGATGGGCGGCGCATATTCCGTGTGCCGCCCATCGGCATCACTCATCAGAACAACAAACCCACAAAGTAATGAGGATATCATCATGACAGATTATGTAAGCGCCGCCGAACTGCGCATCGACCGCCCCCTGTACGATTTCATCAGCGAAGTATTGGAGCGGCATCCGAACCGGCCGGATGCGGCTGCGTTTTGGCAGGGACTGAGCGATTTGGTGCACAAACTGGCGCCGCAGAACCGTGCCCTGCTGGCCAAGCGCGATGAATTGCAACTGCGTCTGGACGAATGGCACCGCAACCATCCCGGCCCGATTGCCGACATGGCTGCCTACAAAACCTTTCTGAAAGAACTGGGCTATCTGGTGGATACCCCGCTGGATTTCCAGATCACGACTGCCAATGTGGACCGCGAAATTGCCGAGCAGGCCGGTCCGCAACTGGTGGTGCCGATCATGAACGCCCGCTATGCGCTCAATGCCGCCAATGCGCGCTGGGGCAGCCTGTATGATGCTTTGTATGGTACCGATGCCATCAGTCAGGACGGCGAATTGGCACCGGGCAAGGAATACAATCCCAAGCGGGGTGATGCGGTGATTGCGTTTGCCCGCGATTTCCTGGATCAAAGCATTCCGCTGGTAAGCGGCAGCCACAAAGAGGCTTTGGCCTATCAGGTGATCGGCGGCCAGTTGCAGGTGACCCTGAAAGACGGCAAGCTGGTCGGCCTGCAAAATCCGGCCTTGTTTGTGGGTTATAACGGTGCGGCCGAAGCGCCCACTTCCTTGCTGTTCCTGCACAACGGTCTGCATTTTGACGTGCTGATCGACAAAGACAGCCCGATTGGCCGTCAAGACCCGGCCGGCATCAAAGACATCATTATGGAAGCGGCCCTGTCCACCATCATGGACTGTGAAGATTCGGTGGCGGCAGTGGATGGCGAAGACAAAGCCTTGGTGTACCGCAACTGGCTGGGCCTGATGAGCGGCACCCTCACCGAAACCGTGAGCAAAGGCGGCAAAACCTTTACCCGTACCCTGAACCCGGATCGCGAATACACCAAGGCCGATGGTTCCGGCCAGTTCAAGCTGCCGGGCCGCTCACTGCTGTTCATCCGCAACGTTGGTCATCTGATGACCACCCCGGCCGTGCTTGACCGCGATGGCAATCAGGTGCCCGAAGGCATGCTGGACGGCGTGATGACCGCGCTGATTGCCCCGTTTGATTTTGCCCGCAGTGAAAACAAAAACAGCCGCAGCGGCAGCGTGTACATTGTGAAACCGAAAATGCACGGTCCGGAAGAAGTACGTTTTGCCAACACCTTGTTTACCGAAATCGAAGCCCTCACCGGCCTGGCGCCCAATACCCTGAAAATGGGGATCATGGACGAAGAGCGCCGCACTTCGACCAATCTGAAAGCCTGTATTTTCGAGGCCCGGGAACGGGTGGTGTTCATCAACACCGGCTTTTTGGACCGTACCGGTGACGAAATGCACACTTCCATGCTGGCCGGTGCCATGGTGCGCAAGGGCGACATGAAGACCAGTGCCTGGATCAATGCCTATGAGCGCAACAATGTACAGGTCGGTCTGGAATGCGGTCTGCCGGGCAAGGCACAGATCGGCAAAGGCATGTGGGCAATGCCCGACATGATGGCCGAAATGTTGAAACAGAAAATTGCCCATCCCAAATCCGGAGCCACCACGGCCTGGGTACCGTCTCCCACTGGTGCCACCCTGCATGCCTTGCATTATCACCAAGTCAATGTGTTTGATGTGCAAAAACAGCTGGCGGCAGAAAAAGGCGAGTGGCTGGACGATTTGCTCACCATTCCGGTGGCGCTGGAGCGCAACTGGAGCGCAGAGGCCATTCAGCAGGAGCTGGACAACAACTGCCAAGGCATTCTCGGCTATGTGGTGCGCTGGGTGGATCAGGGCGTGGGCTGTTCCAAAGTACCGGACATCCACAATGTCGGCCTGATGGAAGACCGGGCTACCTTGCGCATCTCCAGCCAGCACATTGCCAACTGGCTGCTGCATGGTGTGGTCAGCGAAGCGCAGGTGCGTGAAACCCTGTCGCGGATGGCTGCGGTGGTGGACGGCCAAAATGCCGGCGATCCACTGTATCGTCCGATGGCCGGCCATGAAGACACTTCGGTGGCATTTAAAGCCGCCGCCGATTTGATCTTCAAAGGCACCGAGCAACCGAGCGGCTATACCGAACCGTTGCTGCACGCCTGGCGCCTGGTGGCCAAAGCACAGGCCTAAGATCCACGCACATCAAAAACACCGCTTTCAGGCAGCCTGAAAGCGGTGTTTTTGGTGGTGCAGCCAAGTTGATTATATTGCCATGAACTCTATCCTGTATTCGTGCCAGCTTACAATGACAACAGCCACAGATTGATGCGGGCCATCATTGATGGCAGCAGCACGCTGAGCCACAACCACAGCAACAGCACCAACAGTGAAGCCGAAAAATCGAAACGGCCAATGCGTAAGGCCGCGAACGGCCGGGTCAGCGGATCGAACAAGCGTTGCAGTACCGGCATCAAGGCAGCATGCGGTGCGGCAAAACTCAAGATCATGCGGATGACCAACCCAAACAGCAGCACATATGCCAGGGCCTTGAATGAGGAGAGCAGGGTGAACAGTCCGTTGGCGGCTACCAGCCGGCCGCTGGGACGGGTTTCCGGCAGGCCGGCGAGCATGACCAAAGTGTAGGCGGTGTAGTACACCAGCCACACTGCCAAAATGCAGGCGCCATCCCAGCGTCCTAACGGCGGGCTGATTTTGCGCAGCGGACGCACCAGCCAGTCGGTACTGCTGCGGCAAAACTGGGCCAAGGGTTCGGTGTAATGCAGTTGCGCCCATTGCAGCAGCAAACGGGCCAGCAGCACGATGGCGAGAGCATCGGCCAGCAGCAGCAACACATTGGGCCACATGGTTTCAGCCCTGTTCGGCAGAGAGCAGCCGCCCCAGCTCGTGCGAGCGTGCCACACAGGCGGTTACTCCGGCTTCAATCGCTGCGGCAACCTGCAAACGTTCGAACGTGCTGATCGCTTCGTGGGTGGTGCCCCCTTTGGAGGTGACGTTTTGGCGCAAGAGAGCAAAATCGCTGCCGCTTTCTTCGGCCAGGGCCACGGCGCCTTTGAAGGTGTCCAGACTCAGGCTGCGGGCGGTTTCGGCATCAAACCCCTGTTGTCGGGCGGCGGCGGCCAACGCTTCGAGCAAGTAAAACACATAGGCCGGGCCACTGCCGCTGATGCCGGTAATCGCATGCAAATCATCCTCCTGCGCCAGCCAAACCACCCGGCCGCTGGCAGCCATGATGCGTTCGGCCAGCGCCCGGTCTGAGGCCGAGGTGCCGCTGTCGGCAAACAAACCGGCCACGCCCAGCCCGACTTGCGCCGGCGTATTGGGCATGATCCGCACCAGTCGGCGGCTCCCTCCCAGCCAGTTGCTCAGTGTCGCCGCCGACAGGCCGGCGGCAATCGACAACACCAACGCACCATTGGTTGACACCCCTTGCAATGCGGCCTGCATGTCTTGCGGCTTGACCGCCAGTACCAATGTGTCATCTGCTTTCAGTGGTGGCAGGGCAGGCGCCGTGGCAATACCGTATTCGGCCGCCAGTTGTGCCAGACGGGGTGCGTTGCGGTCGATGGCGCACATGTCAAATCCCCCCCGGCGGCACATGCCGGCAATAATCGCACCGGCCATATTGCCGGCGCCGAGAAAATAAATGGTCATTGCCACACTCCGCAAAGTCAATCAGGCCGCTACTATAGTGGAATCGTTTCCAAACGGCTACTGTCTGCGAAAACGTGTGGCCTGCCGGCTTCATTAGAAGAGACCTTTGCAAACCCCCCCCCTCTGCGGCGCATTTGAAGCGTTGTGCGCTGCCTGCTCGTTTGCCTAACTCTGTGTTATGTCTGCACTCGCAGCGTGGTCTGCGCCTTGAACTGCATCCACATCTGGAGGTTTTGCAAAGGTCTCTAGAAGTTTAAAATTCCGGCTTTTTGGCTATTTTTGTTCAATTAAACAATGGAGTTAATTCCTACAAATGTGGTTTGTAAAGGGTGTCAGTAGGTTTCAGTAGGCAAGAAAAAAGCCTTTTTTGCGGCGAAAGGCTTGTTCAGTAGGGATTGTGTAGACTTGTTGAGACGAAAGCGGATAAGTGAAAACCGTCGGATTTTAGGGGTTGGCCTCGCCGACAGGAATCGAACCTGTATTTTACGCTTAGGAGGCATACGTTCTATCCGTTGAACTACGGCGAGCGGGGATCAGGACAGGCGGGAGACCGACAGTTCGGCCAGTTGGCGCATGGCGCGGGTGGTTTCATTGTCGGGCAGTACGGCCAGGCAGGAAATGGCGCGCTCAACTGCTTGGCGGGCCTGTTCGGTGCAGTAGGCCAGTGCATCGGAAGCCAAGACATGGGCATGGATTTTGTCGAAATAACTGCGGTCTGCGTTTTCCAAAGCCTGGCGCACATCGGCAGCGGCTTGGTCATTGCCTTGGCGCATTAAATAAATCAGCGGCAGGGTGGGTTTGCCTTCGGCCAAATCATCGCCGACATTTTTGCCGATTTCGGCCACTTCGCCGGAGTAGTCGAGTACGTCATCAATAATCTGAAAAGCCGTGCCGACATGCATGCCGTAGTCTTTCAGTGCCTGTTCCTGGGCTGCATCGGCACCGGCCAGAATGGCACCCACCTGGGCTGCGGCTTCGAACAGTTTGGCGGTTTTGTACTGGATGACCTGTACATATTCGGCTTCGGTAATGTCGGTATTGCCGATGTTCATCAGCTGCATGACTTCGCCCTCGGCAATGATGTTGGTGGCATCGGCCATCACTGCCAGAATGCGCATGCTGCCGGCACCCACCATCAGCTGGAAGGCACGGGTATACAGGAAGTCGCCCACCAAAACGGCGGCGGCATTGCCAAACAGGTTGTTGGCGGTTTGGCGGCCGCGGCGCAGCTCGCTTTCATCCACCACGTCATCATGCAGCAGGGTGGAGGTGTGGATGAATTCCACCATGGCCGCCAGTGAGTACAGCGGATCATGGTCGTAACCCAGAGACTTGCCTGCCAGAATGGTGATGATGGGGCGCAGACGTT
>JBHAET010000264.1:0-4839 GCA_041855705.1 Neisseriaceae bacterium | reverse complement strand
CTTAATCGACAGCCCGAACCTGCCGAATTTACTGTTGCAGCAGACGCGTTCCAAATTTATGCAAAGCGACGCCGTGCAAGGTGATTTGTTTGGATAAGCAAACAAATAAAAGTAAGCCTTTCTTCTCATTCAACTAAGCTTTTGCGGCAATAGGCGACAAACCCGAAAATTATGAGCACACCCGAGCAATACACCTTAATTTACGACGGTAGCTTCGACGGCTTGCTCAGCGCGGTATTTGCGGTATATGCCAACAAATATCCGCCCGAGTGCGTGCACATCAGCGCCGACCCGAATGACGGAGATTTGTTTGGTCGCACGATTTCCGTAAGCAGCTGCGCCGAACACGCCAGCCGCGTACTTGAGCGCTTGCAACGCCAATTGGGCAGGCGTGGCATCCAAACATTGATTTACGGTTTTCTCATTGACGACAAAAATATGCCCGACACCTTCTTGCGCATTGTCCGCCTTGCTTTGGCGCAGCCGGATAAACCGAATATTCTCAGTGACTATGGCCATCCGGATGTGATGCAGTGGGCACAATGGGTGAAAACCGTCGGCCGTGAAAAACACCACATGGAGGCCTTTGTCCGTTTTGAAGAATATCATGTTCACGATCAAACCGAACCGACCTACATCGCCTGCATCGAACCTCAGTTTGACATATTGCCGCTGATTACGCACTTTTTCCGCAACCGCTACGCCAACCAGCAATGGCTGATTTTCGACCTCGGCCGCAATTATGGCGTGTATTTTGATAAAACCGAGCTATATCGAATTCATGATTTGGATATTTCCGGCGAACATGCCGCTCTGTCCGAGCGTGAGCAGTATTATCAGAAACTGTGGCAACGTTATTTCAAAAGCACCACCATCACTTCGCGCATCAACCTGCGCCAACACCGGCAAATGATGCCGCAACGTTATTGGCGGTATTTAACGGAAAAGCGTCCGACGCTGCCGTAACCATGACATTAAGCCAAGCCAGATCCCTAAAGGGATATCAACGAATCACGCCGCAGATGGGGTTTTGCAACAGTATTCCACCATGTCTTTTTCGCTGCACCGACAAAACCGCCATTTTGCACAGCAAAATGGCGGTTTTCAGCAACAACTGTCGGTATTTTTATCCCAACCAATAAAGCAGCTTGATTGACGCTGGGTTTCAGCATGCACAAGAGCGCCAGTCAAATCGCATATTCGACCTCATGCCGTGGCAGATTGAGGATGCGGGCCAGCACCTGCTGCTCCAGCGGGGCAGTTTCGGTAACATTGCGGCGTGGATGCGGCAAACGCACCGGCAAATCCAGATCGATTTGCCCGCCTTCTAGCAAAATCACCCGGCCAGCGGTGAGCACTGCTTCGCCGACATCATGGGTCACCAGCACCACGGTAAAGCGGTGCTGCTGCCACAGCTGCACAATCAGTTGCTGCATTTCCAGCCGGGTCAGCGCATCCAGCGCACCCAAGGGTTCGTCCAGCAGCAACAGACGCGGACGGTGAATCAAGGCCCGGGCCAAGGCCACCCGCTGTTTCTGGCCGCCAGACAAGGCCGAGGGCCAGTCGCCGGCCCGATCGGCCAAACCCACTTCGGCCAGTGCCGCCAATGCGCGCTGGTGACGGTCGTCTCCCTCCACGCCCAATGCCACATTGTCGAGCACGCTTTTCCACGGCAGCAAACGCGCATCCTGAAACATCAGGCGGGTGTGCGGCTGCCAACGATTTTCAGGTAGCCCTGCAGCTTCGATCACGCCGCCGCTGGGAGCGTCCAGTTGTGCCAGCAAACGCAGCAGGGTCGATTTGCCGCAACCGCTGCGGCCAACCACTGCCACAAAATCGCCGGCAGCAATTGTCAAATCCAGCTGGCGGATGACATGACGGTTGCCAAACCGCTTGTCCAATCCCTGCAGTTTCAAGGCCAGCCCCCAAACGGGGGCAGTAACAGTTTGGGTCATGATGCACCTCCGGTTTGGTAGGCCGGATGCCAACGCAACCAGCGCTGTTCCAGCCGGCGGGCCGTCCAGTCGGCAACAAAACCCAAAAAGGCATACACCAGAATGGCGAAAATAATGATGTCCACCTGGAAAAATTCACGGGCATGCATTGCCAGATAGCCGATGCCGGAAGTGGTGGAAATGGTTTCGGCCACAATCAGCGTCAGCCACATGATGCCCAGCGAAAAGCGCAGTCCGACCAGAATACTGGGCAATGCGCCGGGCAAAATCACCTGTGTAAACAGCGCCCGGCCACGAACCCCGTAGCTAGCCGCCATTTCCAACAGGTTTTTGTCCACATTGCGGATGCCGTGGTAGGTGTTGAGGTAGATTGGGAAAAATGTGCCCAACGCCACCAGCGAGACCTTGGCCGTTTCGTCGATGCCGAACCAAACAATCACCAGCGGGATCAAGGCCAGATGCGGAATATTGCGCAACATCTGCAAGCTGGTGTCCAGCAAGGTACGGGCGGCCGGCAGGGTTCCGGTCAGCAGGCCCAGGGTGATGCCGAGCAGGCCGCCAATGGTCAAACCGGTCAAGGCACGCACGGTGCTGACCGCCAGGTGGTGCCACAACGCACCATCAACCGCCAGCCCGTAACCGGCCTGTATCACCGCCCAAGGCGAAGAAATATTGTTCAGGTAGCCTGCCGGCAGCCAGCGCAAACTGGCGGTCAATTGCCACAGCAGCAGCAGGGATAGCGGCAGCCACCAATTGCCGGTATGGTGGTACAGGCGACGCAGTACCGACACCCAGCGGCCGCGGTGATGGCCAGCCTGAGCATTGGTGCCGTGCCACATTGGTGGTGCGGCGGCAGCGGATTTGACAGAATTCATGATCATTTCTCCCTGTTTCAGGCAGCCTGGCCGGCCAGCGGCGGATTGGCATCACGCACCTCGTTGCGCACCCGGTAACCAATCGCTTCACTCTTGGCGCGCAGGCTGCGTTCGGGCGGTGCGGTGGTGGGGGCAATGTCGAGCAGCGGCAACAACAGCTCGGCCACCCGGTAGGCTTCCTCTAGGTGCGGATAGCCAGACAGGATGAAGGTATCGATGCCCAAATCGGCATATTCCCGGATCCGTTCTGCCACCGTTTCCGGATCGCCCACCAGTGCGGTACCGGCACCGCCGCGAATCAGGCCGACACCTGCCCACAGATTGGGACTGACTTCCAGCCGGTCGCGGCGGCCGTTGTGCAAAGCCGCCATCCGCTGCTGGCCGACCGAATCCGATTTCGCCAGCGATGCCTGTGCCTGGGCAATGGTGTCATCGTCCAAATGGCTGATCAGCCGTTCGGCCGCGGCCCAGGCTTCGGCAGCAGTTTCCCGCACAATCACGTGCAGGCGGATGCCGAAGCGCACACTACGGCCGGCCGCAGCCGCCCGGCGACGCACATCGTCCAGCTTTTCGCGCACTTGTGCCGGCGGCTCGCCCCAGGTCAGGTACAGATCCACCTGTTCAGCCGCCAGCTGGTGTGCCGCTTCCGAAGAGCCGCCGAAATACAGCGGCGGATGCGGCTGTTGTACGGCGGCATTGTCGAGCACCGCGTTGTCGACACGGATGTGCTTGCCGTGGAAGGTGACTTCCTCGTTATTGAGCAGCCGGCGCCAGACTTCGGTAAATTCGGCCGAAGCCTCGTAACGCTCGCTGTGATTCAAATACACCCCTTCGGCCGCCAATTCTTCCGGCCGGCCGCCGGTCACCAGATTGAACAGCACCCGTCCGTTGGACAAACGGTCCAGTGTGGCCGCCTGCCGTGCCGCCACAGTGGGCGAAATCACCCCCGGCCGCAGGGCAATCAGAAACCGCAGTTTGCGGGTAATGCCAATCAGCGAAGCAGCCACCAGCGCAGCATCGTCGCAATTGCGGCCGGTGGGGATCAACACCCCGCCGTAACCGAGGTTTTCCACCGCCAGTGCCAGTTGGTTTAAATAGGCCAGATCCACGGTGCGTGCAAATTTATCGGTCCCCAAATAGCGGCCTTCGCCTTGGGTGGGCAGAAACCAGAATACATTCAAGCTCATGATGATGCTCCTTTTCGTTCGGTCACATAAAATATCGGTCACACCGGTTTATTGCGGTGGCGTCCACACAATGTCGCGCACCTGTATCGGCTTGGGAATCAGCTTTTGCTGATAAAAGGCATCGGCCACCTGTTGCTGGGCCTCGATGGTGGCCTCATCGATGTAATGCACACCGTAGTTGCGCGCTTTCACCGACGCCAGGGCAATTTGCGGCCGCAAACCGGTAATCTGTTCGATGATTTTGGCAAAGGCGGCCGGATCGGCATTGATGGCCTGATCCGCCTCACCGATGGCGGTGACAAATTGCTGCACCAAATCCGGATGCTGTTGGGCAAAATCGCGGGATGCCAGGTAAAACGATGTGTTCGGCTTCAGGCCGTCGGCATCGGTCAGCACCCGTGCATTCAGGTCGATTTTGGCGCTCGACAAAAACGGTTCCCAAATCGACCAGGCATCCACTTGACCGGTTTCAAACGCCGCCCGTGCATCGGAAGGCTGCAAATACTTGGGGGTAATGTCGCCAAAGCTCAGTCCCTCGCGCTCCAAGGCCTTGAGCAGAGTGTAATTGGCACTGGAACCCTTGGTCACCGCCACCGACTTGCCCTTGAGTTCGGCCACCGAGCGGATTGGCGAATCGGCCGGCACAATCACCGCTTCCGATTGCGGCGATGCCTCTTCCCGCGCCACATACACCAGTTTGGCACCGGCAGCTTGGGCAAAAATCGGCGGGCTGTCGCCGGTGGTGCCGAAATCCAGATTGCCGGTATTGAGGGCTTCCAACATGGGCGGGCCGGAAGGAAATTCCACCCATTTCACCCGGAT
>JBHAET010000263.1:0-4138 GCA_041855705.1 Neisseriaceae bacterium | reverse complement strand
GTACAGGCGATTGCCGAGTGCAATTTTCGTATCACCGCTGCCTTGATGATCGCGGCGATGCTGCTGGGGCTGGGCGGTGGCGCACTATTGCGTGAAAATATTGAAGGCATTCATGTGCTGATGGTGCTGCTGTTTTTGCCCACCGGTGCCGCCGCCCTGCATAATGCGATTACCCTGCTGCGCTTTGCGTTTATGCCGCCGGGTAAAGTGATTGCCTGTGCCACGGCTGACGGCCTGTATCTGCCCATTCATCCCGCACCGTGGGTGCGTGTGTTTGCGCCGGCGGTACGCCCCGATTATTTCATTGCCTGGGCAGACATCAGCGATGTGCGGGCGGTCGAAACCGAGCGCCTGAGCGAAGCCGGCACCATCCACATCAGCAGCTTGTATGTTTACCGGCACGATGGCGGCAAAGCGCTGTATTTCAATGCCGATGCCATGGGCGGCTTGGGGGTGGCGCGGGAAATTGCCGAGGTGGCGCTTGCCGCACGCCATGGCCGCCTGCCCGTGCCGCAAGTGCAGACAACGCGGCTGCAAATACGCCCGCTGGGCTGGCTGGTGATGCTGGCCAGCATCGTGCTGGCCGGATTATTGCTGGCAGATGGCCTGTCCGTGATGTCCACTGCATCGGCAGCAGCCCAGCCGCAACGCAATCCGCTGGGATTGGGATACGACTATTTGATGCCGGGCTTCATACTGCTGCTGTGCGCGTATCTGTGGCCGAAGGGGCAGGCGGTGATGCGCGAATATCGCAAAACGCCGTGAACGCTCAGCTGTAGGCATTCACCGGGTTGTTACACCACAGATTGAGAATGAAACCCGCAACACCTCAAAAGGCGTATCGCCCTTCAGGCTTTTGTGTGGCTTAACCGTGTTATCAAAACTCACCAAGCGGCATAACGCTTTTCGCCGGTGTTGCGCCGTATTGTCCGTCAATACTGTAAACAACACGATCAATTCCTACACCGCCCGCAGGCAAGCGGCTTGTATCCTTTGGCTCAGTTCACCGTACCGGTCAATGCGGGAAGATTGCCCGCACTCCCGGCAAGAGGCCTTTGCAAAACCCCCATCTGCGGCGCATTTGAAGCGTTGTGCGCTGCTCGCTCGCTTGCCTATCTACTGGATATGTCTGCACTCGCTGCGCTGCTACGCCTTGAACTGCATCCGCATCCGGGGGTTTTGCAAAGGTCTCGGCAAGTATGAAGCCCCATTCGCCAAAAACATGCCCTACCCCAAAAACAACAGGCTGCCTGAACGTTTTCAGGCAGCCTGTTGTTGGGCGGTGAACAGTGCTTATTCGGCAGCAGCCACCACAGCCACGGTAATGGCGGCTACGGCATCGTGGTGCAGGGCTACTTCGATTTCGTATTCGCCAACCGCTTTGAGCGGGCCGTTGGGCAGGCGCACATCGCTCTTGGCGGCTTCAACACCGGCCGCACGGATGGCTTCGGCAATGTCGCCATTGGTTACGGAACCGAACAGGCGGCCATCCACACCGGCTTTTTGCGCCACGGTGATGGTTTGGCCGTCCAGTTTTTCCTTGCGGGCCTGGGCATCGGCCAGTACCGCAGCCTGTTTGGCTTCCAGTTCGGCGCGGCGTTCTTCAAAAGCAGCCAAGTTGGCGGCAGTGGCACGTTGGGCTTTGCCTTGCGGAATCAGGAAATTGCGGGCATAACCGTTTTTCACGGTCACCAGATCACCCAGATTGCCCAGACCGCCGACTTTTTCTAACAAAATAATTTGCATGTTGTGTCTTCCTTAATTATTTGTGTTGGTCGGTGTACGGCAGCAGTGCCAAAAAGCGGGCACGTTTCACCGCAGTGGACAGCTGGCGCTGGTAGTGCGCTTTGGTGCCGGTAATGCGGGCGGGGATGATTTTGCCGTTTTCGGCAATAAAGTCTTTCAACAAATCCACGGATTTGTAATCTACTTGCTGGATGCCTTCTGCGGTAAAACGGCAGAATTTGCGGCGTTTGAATGATTGACGAGCCATGTTGTCTAAACCTTTACTGTATTTCGTCTATGTGTTGTATGTGCAATACCGGTTTGGCAAAGCGCAGGCTTTTGTGACTGAGAAAGCCTCTGGCGCGAACCATGCTGCCTGTCCGGTGTTGCCAGACCAATGCCGCCTGCCCCATCAATTTGGCCTCGATGTCCAGTTTGGCCAAGTAGCGCTCGCCCAGTTCGGTCTGCCACGATTGGTGGCTGAGGGTCAAAACCAGCACCGGCAGGCCGGCGGGGGTGTAGCGCAGGGGTTGTGCCTGTTTGATGCAGGCCGTCAGGCTCAATTGGTTGTCCAAATCTGCTTAAGCCTCGGCAGTGCTGCCTTCCTGGGCCGCGGCAGCGTTGCCGGCCAGCAGGTTTTTGGCTTTTTCTTCTTTCATCATCGGCGAAGCTTCGGTCACGGCTGCCTGCATTTTGATGGTCAGGTGACGCAATACCGCATCGTTGAAGCGGAAAGCGGTTTCGATTTCGTCAATCACCGCAGATTCGCACTCCACATTCATCAGCACATAGTGTGCCTTGTGGATTTTGTTGATCGGGTAGGCCAGCTGGCGGCGGCCCCAGTCTTCCAGGCGGTGGATTTTGCCGCCGGCATCGGTCACCATGGCTTTGTAGCGCTCAATCATGGCACCGACTTGTTCGCTTTGGTCCGGGTGGACAATGAACACGATTTCGTAATGACGCATGTGTACTCCTTGTGGCTAATCGATCCTTTTACCATGCGCACAGTAAAAGGCAAGGTTGCAAAACGGCGCATTATAGCGCCCGAAACGGGACTTGACAAGACTTTAACCCTGGCAGCATGGGTAACAGGTTGCGGTTTTGGCAATCAAAAAAGCGGCAGGTTCAAACAGGGACCCGCCTGCCGCGCATTATGCATCTAGCCTCCCAACCAGGCGCGGATGCGGTCCACACCCTGCTGCATGTGCTCGATGTTGCGGGTGTAGGCAAACCGCACATGGTGTGCGGTGCCGTGGCGGCCAAAATCAATGCCCGGCGCACAGGCAACGCCGGTTTCGGCCAGCAGCCGCCGGGCGAAGGCATGGCTGTCGTGACTGTAGCGGGAAACATCGGCCCACAGGTAAAACGCGCCCTGAGGCTTGGCCGCCAAATCAAACACCGGCGCCAGCGCGCGGTACAGAAAATCGCGCCGCTGCCAAAACGTTTGGCGCACCGTCGCCAGATGTTGCGGATCAAAGGCGGCCAAGGCGCCGTATTGGCTCAAGCTGGGGGCGCAAATAAACAGGTTTTGCGCCACCACTTCGGCATCGCGCACCCGATCCTTGGGCACGATGATCCAGCCCAAACGGGCACCGGGCAGGCAAAAATACTTGGAAAAACCGTTGATCACATAAGCATCGGGGTTGAATTCCAACGCCGTGGCGGCACGTCCCTCATACACCAGGCCGTGATACAGCTCGTCGGAAATAAAGGCGGTGCCCGCGGCCAAACAGGCTTCGTTCAGTGCCTGCAGCCGTTCCGGGGTATACACATTGCCGGTGGGGTTGGCCGGCGACGAAATCTGCAAGGCGGCCAGCCGGCTGCCGGCAAGCTGGTCCGGGTGCAGCTGGTAATGGTCTTCGGCCGATACCGGGAAAAACTGCGGCTGCACCTGAAACAGATGGGCAAAGTTGCGGTAGCAGGGATAACACGGATCGGTCAGCCCCAAACGGCTGCCGGCCGGCAGGGTGAGTGCGTAGGCAATCAGAAACGCACCGCTGGTGCCCGGTGTCAGCAGAATTCTTGCCGGATCAACCGTCACACCGTATTCGTGCTGGTAGTGGCGGCTGATGGCCTCCCGCAATGCCGGCAAACCCAGACTTTCGGTATAGCCGAACCGGTTGTCGGCAATCGCCTGCTGCAAGGCTGCCTGAACCGCCGGCGACGGCGGCAAATCGGGCTGGCCGATTTCAAAATGCACCGCATCCGGATGGCGTGCCGCTTCGCGCACGATGTCCATCACCATAAAGGGGCGCATGCCCGCGGCCGGCATCATGTGATCGCCCCGCTGCGGCATTCGAAGCTGTGGCTGACCGGGCAGGCCTGTCCCAGCATGATGGAAGCCGAACAGTATTTCTCTGCCGACAATTGCACCGCCCGCGCCAGGGCGCGCTCGTCCAGATCATGCCCCACC
>JBHAET010000262.1:0-2588 GCA_041855705.1 Neisseriaceae bacterium | reverse complement strand
GAATTTGCCGCCGGCATGCAGCTGGGTAAACACCAGTTCCACCACCGGCACCCGTTCTTCCGGATGCAGCCCCACCGGAATGCCGCGGCCGTTGTCGGCCACCGCCACCGAGCCGTCGGGATAAAGCGTGACCTCAATCCGGTCGGCAAAGCCGCCCAATGCCTCGTCGGCGGCGTTGTCGATCACTTCCTGAATGATGTGGGTGGGGCTGTCGGTGCGGGTGTACATGCCCGGCCGCTGTTTGACCGGCTCCAAACCCTTGAGCACGGTAACGCTGGCTTCATTGTAATGCGGTGTCTGACTCATAAAACGGGATCGCCCGCACAATCGGCGGGCCGGATGGTTGCTGGCAGGGCGCGATTGTATCGTGAAACCGCCCCTGCCGACCACCGCGGCACCACATGGCCGGCAGGGCGGGCAAGGGCAAATCCGCTGCTTGCGGGTGAGCCGGTCACCGGGTGTCGTGTCCGCCAAACACCGCCAGTGCCTGTTCCTGCAGCAGATACTGGTAGAGGGTGTCGGCCGCCGGCGACAGGCTGCGGCTTTTGCGGTGGTAGAGCAGAAAGCGGCGCTGGATCAGCGGCTGGCTCAAGGGCCGCATCACCAGACCGTTCTGGCGTACCCAGTCGCCGGCATAGGGCAGGCACAGGGTCAGTCCCAGGCCGCTGGCCACCATCGACAGGGCGGTGGACAGGAAATTGACCTGAAAATCGGGTTTGAGCATCCGTACCGCCAGTTGCTCGGGCAGGGCGGCAGCCAAGCGTTCGGTAAACGGGCCGGTGAGGGTGATCAGCGGCTGGTCGGCCAGTGCCTGCCACGGTACGCTGGTGTGAGCGGCCAGCGGGTGCCGGGCCGGCATGGCGACATAAAACGGCAGGGAAAACAGGAACTGCGCGCCGATGCCTTGATGGTGCTCGCGTTCGGGACCGATGCCGAAATCGGCTTCCACGTTTTGCACTTGCTGCAATACCTGTTCCACCGAACAGTCGATCAGGGTGACGCGGATGTCCGGATGGCGCCGGCCGAAATCGGCCAGCAAGCGCGGCATGACCGAGGCGGCCAGTTGTTGGGCCGCCGCCAGCCGTACCTGGCCGTAGCGCCGGTTTTTGGCGTGATCAACCGCTTCTTCCAGCGCCGCCACTTCGTTGAGAATGCGGCGGGCGGTGGGCAGCAGCTGTTGGCCGATTACCGACAAATGCAGCTGGCGGGTGGTGCGGTCGAACAGGCGCACATCCCAATGGCGCTCCAACTCTTTGATCAGGCCGCTCAAGGCCGACTGGGTGAGGTGCAGCTCGGCAGCCGCCTGGGTGAAGCTGCCCTCATCGGCCACGCAGACAAAGGCCTTGAGCTGGCGCAAAGTGGTATTCATAAGAATATCCGATGAATAAATTATAAAAAACTGATTGTCTCACAAATAGGCCTTGATTATGATGCGCCCAGACTGAAAGAGGCCTTTGCGAAACCCCCATCTGCGGCGCATTTCTGCGTTGCGTGCTGCTCACTCGCTTGCCTAACGCCCTGTTATGTCTGCGCTCGCTGCGCTGCTGCGTCTTGAACTGCATCCACATCTGAGGGTTTCGCAAAGGCCTCTGGAAATGTGAATTTTCTTTAAATTGCGTCAAAAATGCGGCGGATGTGCCGTCGTCGGATTTCACAGGAGCATGGTTGATGGCCGATTTGTTTGAAAACCCGATGGGCTTGTGCGGTTTTGAATTCGTGGAGTTCGCCTCACCGGAGCCGGGGGTACTGGAACCTTTGTTTGAAAAAATGGGCTTCACACTGGTGGCGAAGCACCGTTCGAAAGACGTGCTGCTCTACCGCCAGGGCGAGATCAATTTCATTGTCAACCGCGAGCCCAACAGCGAAGCGGCCTATTTCAGCCGCGAACACGGCCCGTGTGCCTGCGGCATGGCGTTTCGGGTGCGCAACGCACAGGCCGCTTACCAGCGCGCACTGGCGCTGGGCGCGCAGCCGATCGAGATTCCCACTTCGGTGATGGAGCTGCGCCTGCCGGCGATCAAGGGCATCGGTGGTGCGCCTTTGTACCTGATCGACCGTTTTGAAGAAGGCAAGTCGATTTACGACATCGATTTCGAATTTCTGCCCGATGTCGAGCGCAAACCTGTCGGTTACGGCCTGAAAATCGTTGACCACCTCACCCACAACGTTTACCGCGGCCGCATGGATTACTGGGCCCAATACTATGAACGGCTGTTCAATTTCCAGGAAATCCGCTATTTCGACATCAAGGGCGAATACACCGGCCTCACCAGCCGCGCGATGACCGCGCCCGACGGCCTAATCCGCATTCCGCTCAACGAAGAAGCCAAGCAGGGCGGCGGCCAGATTGAAGAATACCTGATGCAGTTCGGCGGCGAAGGCATCCAGCACATCGCGCTGTTGAGCGACGATTTGCCCGCCACCATCGACCGCTTGCGCGCCGCCGGCATTCCGCTGATGAGTGCGCCGAAAGACACCTATTACGAAATGCTCGAAGAGCGCCTGCCCGGCCACGGCGAACCGGTGGCCGAGCTGCAATCGCGCGGTATTCTGCTGGACGGCACCACCGAAGGCGGCCAACCGCGCCT
>JBHAET010000261.1:0-11707 GCA_041855705.1 Neisseriaceae bacterium | reverse complement strand
CGCTGTGGGCGAGCCTGGGCCGGCTGATTTGTGCCCCGCTGGTGGCGGTGCTGGTGGGCTGGGCCTTTGACCTCGACGGCATGGCGATGGGCGTGCTGTTTTTGATGATGGCGACACCGGTGGCGGCGGCCAGCTATGTGATGGCCAAGGCGATGGGTGCCAATGATGTGGCGGCCGCCAATATCGTTGGCCTCACCACGGTGGGCGCCATGCCGGTGGCCGCCGCCGGCATTGCCTTGCTGCGCACCGCCGGCTGGATGTGAGTTTCAGGCAGCCTGCAAACACTGCCGGTTGCCGGGCCGAGTGGCCGATAACCCCAATTGAGCAAACAACAGACGCATGAGCGATATTTCCGAAACACAGCATAATGGCTGGGCACTGTACCGGCGCATCCTGCCTTATTTGCGCTGCCTGTGGCGGCCGTTTGCGCTGGCGGTGGCCGGCATGCTGGTCGTGGCGGCCACCGGCCCGGCATTTGCCTATCTGATCAAACCCATCATCAACGAAGGTTTTGTCGATAAAAACATGGCTGCCATGCAGTGGATTCCGGCGGCGATTATCGGCCTTTTTGTGCTGCGTGGCGCGGCCAATTATGTCAACGAATACACCACCAGCTATTTGTCGGCAGCGCTGGTGCAGCAGATGCGCTCGGAATTGTTTGCCAAAATGATGCGCTTGCCGGTGGGGTATTTTAATGACCACGGCCGCGGCCGGATCATGTCGCGGATTACCAATGATGCCAACAACATCACTCAGGCCGGTTTTAATGTGATTACGGTCTTGGCCAAAGACGGGGTCACCGTGTTGGGGTTGCTGGGTTTGTTGCTGTACCTCGATTGGCAACTGACGCTGATTACTTTTGCCACCCTGCCGGTGATCGGCTGGTGCGTGCGCCACATCAGCCGCCGTCTGCGCAACCTGGCCCACCAGAACCAGAGTGTGATGGGCGAAGTGGTGCAGGTTTTGTCGGAAGCGGTGGACGGGGCACGGGTGGTGCGGGTGTATGGTGGGCAGGCACACGAACAGGCACGTTTGGATCAGCAAGCGCTCAATTTGCGGCGCAATATTGTCAAACAGGCTTCCGCCAATGCCATCAGCAGCGCAGTGACCCAGTTGCTGGTGGCAATGTCCTTATCGGCGATTTTGTATTTCGCAGCGCAACGGGCGGCCAAAACAGGCTTTACCGCTGGTGACTTCATGTCGTTTTTGTCGGCGATGCTGATGATGTTCGATCCGATCAAGCGCATGACCGGCATTATGTCGGCCTTGCAAGGCGGACTGGCGGCGGCGGCCAGTGTGTTCGGCTTCCTGGATTTGCCGGAAGAGCGCAATCAGGGGCAGAAACTGCTGCCGGCACAGCCGGGCGACATCACGTTTACCGATGTGGTATTCCGTTATCCGGAAGCCGAAAAAAATGCGGTGGACGGGCTGACACTGACCATCCGGCAAGGCAGTGTGGTGGCGTTTGTGGGCGCATCCGGTTGCGGTAAAACCACCACCGCCAATTTGATTCCGCGCTTTTTTGATATCAGCAGCGGGCAGTTGTGTATCGGCGGCATTCCGATTGCCGATTACGAATTGGGCAGCCTGCGGCAGGGCATGGCCTTGGTGAGCCAGGATGTGGTGCTGTTTAACGACACGATTGCCAACAACATCGCTTATGGCCGGCCGCATACGGATGAGGCCGAGATTGTGGCGGCAGCCAAGGCGGCCAATGCCTGGGATTTTATTGCCAGGCTGCCTGAAGGGTTACACACGCCGATTGGCGAACACGGCTTGAAACTGTCGGGCGGCCAGCGCCAACGGCTGGCGATTGCCCGTGCCTTGTTGAAAGACGCGCCAATTTTGATTCTGGACGAAGCCACCAGTGCGCTGGATACCGAGTCGGAACGCCTGGTTCAGGCAGCCCTGGAAACCCTGATGCAAAACCGGACCACCATTGTCATTGCCCACCGCTTGTCCACGGTCGAGCGGGCCGACACGATCGTGGTGATGCACGAGGGCCGGATTGTGGAGCAGGGCACGCATGGCGAACTGATGGCCAAAAACGGACGCTATGCAGCCTTGCAGAAGATGCAGGGTGCGGAAAGTGCTTGATGGGCCCTGCCATGAAAACCATTGCCATACTTTATATCGCTACCGGCCGTTATACCGTGTTTTGGGATGATTTTTACCGTACGGCCAAGCAGTATCTGCTGACAGATACCGCACATTATCGGAAGCATTTTTTTGTTTTTACCGACAGCGCCTCATTGCTGTCCTTGCAACAAGATGATGTGACGCCGGTGTATCAGGCCAAAATGGGCTGGCCCAAAGATACGCTGATGCGTTTTGATGTGTTTTTGGGTATTCGGGATCAGCTGGAAAAATTTGATTATATTTATTTTTTTAATGGCAATACCATTTTTGAGGCCGACATTCAGGCAGCCGACATATTGCCGGAAGGTGGGGCACAACTGGTATTGGCCTTGCAGCCGCATGTGTTTGTCTTGCTGCGTCGCCAGTTCCCTTATGAAACCCGGGTCGAATCGACCGCCGGTATTGCCGAGCATGAGGGCGAATATTACTTTATGGGCGGTGTCAATGGCGGAAGGGCTGCCGCTTATTTGGCCATGTGTACCACGCTCAGCCAGCACATTCACCAGGACTTGGCGCGACGGTTGATTGCACTGTGGCATGACGAATCGCATTTAAACCGTTATGCCATTGGCCGGCAGGACATCAAAATTTTGCCCCCCCTCTTCAGTCGCGGAGAGACCGAGCGGTGGAAAGTGGGCAGCAAATTGTATTTTGCCGACAAAAATCATCCGCGCTATGGTGGCCATGCCTATTTGCGGGGTGAGACCGATATACCGCTACCGCCGACGCAGGCATCGCCACCAGTGGCGACAGCCATGGGTCGGGATGTTTCATGGAAAGCAATCAAGCGCTCGTTACGTTATGGTGGTTTGGCGCTGTTGTATGGCCTGAGCCGGCACAAGCCGTGGAAGGCGCTGTATCGGGCATTGCCCAAAACCTGGCGCACTCGCTGGGAAGCCACTTTATTTGACCAGTTGCTGCAGCAGCGGACGGCACGGATGTGGCAGGCCAAGATTGGCCGGTATCGGCAAGGACAGCGGTGTGGTGTGGATGTGGCAATGTTGGCCAAGCGCCGGGATGTGCCGGACAAGGTGATTTGGCAGTATTGGGGGCAGGGCTGGGACAGTCCGGATTTGCCGCCAGTGGTGGCTTTGTGCCGGCAGTCGGTGGATCGTTATGCGGGTGAATACACGGTCATCCGGCTGGATGAGCGCAATATTGGCGAGTATTTGAATCTGCCCGACTTTATCCGGGCCAAGCGGCAGCATCCGCAGTTCCAGCACGCATTTTACAGTGACCTGATCCGGGTCATGCTGCTGCATGCCTATGGGGGTGTTTGGCTGGATGCCACTGTTTTGCTCACCGACAGGCTGCCTGAAAAATGGCACATTCCGGATTTGTGGATGTTCCAGCGTGCGGCCACGGCTGCGCATCAGAACGCATGGCAGCAACTCAACCCGCGTTATTTCAGCTGGTCCAAATACCATAAAGTTCGGGTGCTCAACAGCGTGATGTTTGCACGTCGGGGGAGCAAGACGCTGGCAGTGATGCAGGATTTGTTGCTGGATTTTTGGCGCAGCGAAACCAGGATCCCGCATTATTTTTTCTGGCAGATTCTGTTCAACGAACTGCTGGGCAGCGATGATGCGCCAGAACCTTATCCGGCAGTGGATGATACGGTGCCGCATCTGTTGTATTCGGTTTGGCAGCGGCCGGTGGCCGAGGTGGATCTTGATGCCGTGCTGTACCAGAACCCGATACACAAGCTGACTTATTTGCCACCGGCCGCGGCCGGCAGTGTGGGGGCGGCCATTCAGATGCGCATGAATGCCGATGAAGCAATCCGGCACCCGGTATCTGAGGTCGCCAACGGTCATGACACCATGGGAAAGAACAAAAGCAATGCAGCATTATGTGATCAGCCTGGCCGCCGACAGTGACCGGCGCCAGCACATTGGGGATGAATTTGCCCGGCAAGGATTGGCATTTTCATTTTTTGATGCCCTCAATGGCGAAGCAGGATTGTCGTTGGCGCAACGTTTGGGTATTCGTGTCCGGACCGATGTGCTGTCTGCCGGTGAAATAGGCTGCCTGATGAGCCATATTGCGGTTTGGCAGCAGGCACTGGCGGATGAACAGGAATACATTGCGGTGTTTGAGGATGATGTGTATCTCAGCCATCAGGCCGCACAGGTACTGGATGATGCCGTATGGCGCCCGCATCCAGACATCGGCTTTGTCAAACTGGAAACCATGCATGTCCCGTGTCTGCTGGACCGGCGGGCGGTTGAACCGGTGGCGGGTCTTCGTGTACAGCGCTTATGGGGCAATCATTGGGGCAGTGCCGGTTACATTGCCCGGCGCGATATGGTTCAGAACTGCCTTGATTTTGTCCAGCAACATGAGATCAGCAAACCGGTGGATGATTTGTTGTTTGCCGAAATGCTGGCCCAAATGCGTTGGGGATTTTACCAAATGAATCCTGCCGTCTGCATCCAGGACAAAACCTTGATGGAACAGGAGCGGTTTACCAGTTTGTTGGACACGCAGCGGCGTGCGTTGCGTCTGCGCTTGAAGGCAGAGCAACAGCAGCAACGGCGCAGTTTGGGTGACAAAGCCCGGCGGGAGTGGCAACGGCTGTGCCGCCAACTGGCCATCCGAAACCTTTATTTCAAATACCGGCAAGCACGCAGTGTGTCCACCGTGGTGCCCTATCAGACATCCTGAGTGGTGAAATCACTATGCTGAATGTTTTTTTAATCAATCTAGATAAGCGCCCCGACCGCTTGGCATTTGTCGGTGCACAATTGCACAACCTGGGTATTCCGTTTCGGCGGCACACGGCCGTGGACGGCAGCACCTTAAACGCGCAACAGCGTGCTTTGTTTGATGATGCGCGGTTTGTTTTGGAGCAAAAAAAGCTGCCGGTGGCCGGTGAGGTGGGATGCGCCTGGTCGCACCGCCAAATCTGGCAGCAGATGGTGGAGGAAAAGCTGCCGTATGCCCTGATTCTGGAAGACGATATTCAAATTGCCCCAGCCTTGTCTGATTTTCTGTCTGATGAATCACATTACCGATCATTTGATTTTTTGAATCTGTCGGAGAACCAGCCTTACCGGGTAGATGCATCGGCATTGCAGACCTTGCTGGCACAAGGCTGTGAATGGCGTCCGCACAAATGGCAGTCGCGCCGGTTGTGGAAACGGCTGGAATGGCGTCGTCGCTGGCGCATTTTCCGCCTGCACCGCTTGGGTGAGGGCAGCATTGCCTGCGAGTGTGATCCGGCACCGGCACTGGGCAGCGGTTACATCCTGTCGTTGCGGGGAGCCAAGGCCTTGCTGGAAACCAGCCAGACCATGTTTTATCCGGTCGATTTGACTTGGCGCTACAGTGGTGGTGGCTTACGCCAGGCTTTTCTGGCACAGCCACTGATTCATCAGAGTTTGGGCGATACCAATATTGAAGGCCGTTACCGGGGCTACCGGATGAGCCAGTGGCAGCGGATACAGCGGATTTTCTTGAAAAGCCGGCGCTGGCGTCGGCGCTGGGATGTGGTTCGCCTTTATGGGATCAGCCGCTTATGAATATGAATCCGCATGCTGCCATCAAAAAAGTGGTGCTGGCCACCTTCACCCTGCAAGGCGGCGGTGCCGAGCGTTTTGTGCTGACTTTGGCCCAGGCATGGGCAGACATGGGGTATGAGGCACACATTGTCAGTTTCAAGCGGCAGGTGGATTATGCACTGCCCGCTGGCATTCATTACCATTTTTTAAATTACCAGGCATTTCGCTGCTTGCCCAAAGGACCGTTGCGTTATCGATGGTTTGCCAGGGTATTTGATCGCTATGTGCGGCAACGGATTGGAATGCCGGAATTGGTGTTGTCCAATCTGTACCAGGTGGATCAGGTTTTGCATTACAGCACACTGCCGCATGTGGTTTATGTGCTGCACAATACGGTTTCGATTGAATACGGCTTGGCCGGTCCGGAACAACCGCAGGCAGCGGCTTTGCGCCGGCTGTACGCCAACCGGCCATTGGTGGGTGTCAGTGCAGGTGTTGTGGCCGATTACCAACAGCATGTTGGAATGCATCCGGATATCCGCGCCATTCACAACCCGATTAACCGGCAGCAAATTGTGTCATTGAGCCAGGCGTTCGTGCCGCCCCTGGCGGCTGGTTATTTGGTGCATGTGGGGCGGTTTAAAAACCAGAAAGATCACCCGACACTGATTCGTGCCTATGCCCGCTCTTCGCAGAGGGTCCCGCTGGTACTGGTGGGAACCGGTCCGCAGCAAGCGGCTTGCCAGGCGTTGGCGAAGGAGTTGGACGTTGCCGAACGGGTGATTTTTGCCGGGTTTCAGGCCAATCCCTATCCCTATATCCGTCATGCCGGATTGATGGTGCTGTCATCGCGGTTTGAAGGTTTTGGCATTGTGATTGGTGAAGCGCTGGCCTTGGGGGTGCCGGTGATCAGTACCGATTGCGAATCCGGGCCGCGTGAATTGCTGCCACCGCATTGTTTGGTGCCGGTGGGCGATGCGGATGCCCTGGCGCAAAAAATGGATGCTGCTTTGGAGAATGCAGTGGCCTATACGACACCGTTTGATGAACATCTGCTGCCTGAGCGGGTGGCGCGGGCCTATTTGGCAGCGGTAGGGCAATAGGATGATGGAGACCAACAATCAGTCACGAACCATTTTGGTTACCGGCGGTGCCGGCTTTATCGGCTCGGCAGTTATCCGCCATATTCTGACGGATACCGATGACAATGTGGTGAATGTGGATAAACTCACTTATGCCGGCAATCTCGAATCGCTGGCCTCGGTTGAGGGGCATTCCCGCTATGCATTCGAGCAGGTCGATATCTGCGACCGTACCGAGCTGGAACGGGTGTTTGCCCAACACCAACCGGATTGGGTCATGCATCTGGCAGCAGAAAGCCACGTTGATCGCTCCATTGATGGCCCGGCCGCCTTTATCGATACCAATATCGTCGGCACCTATACCCTGCTGGAAGTGGCCCGTGCCTATTGGCGTGACCTGGATGCCGAACGGCAAGCCGCCTTCCGATTCCATCATATTTCCACCGATGAGGTGTTTGGTGACTTGCACGGCACGAGTGATTTGTTTACCGAAACCACAGCCTATGCGCCATCCAGTCCCTATTCGGCCAGCAAAGCCGCCAGCGACCATTTGGTGCGCGCCTGGCAGCGCACGTATGGCCTGCCCACCATTGTCACCAATTGCTCCAATAATTACGGCCCCTATCATTTCCCGGAGAAGCTGATTCCGTTGATGATTCTGAACGCGCTGGAGGGCAGGCCATTGCCGGTTTATGGCAATGGCCTGCAAATCCGTGACTGGCTGTTTGTCGAAGATCATGCCCGTGCCCTGTATCAGGTGGTGACCCGTGGCCGGGTGGGCGAAACCTACAATATTGGCGGACACAATGAAAAAACCAATCTTGAGGTGGTGCATGCCATTTGCGGCTTGTTGGAAGAGCTGATGCCGGAAAAACCGGCCGGCGTGGCACGTTATGCCGACCTGATTACCTTTGTCACCGACCGGCCGGGGCACGATGTCCGCTATGCAATGGATGCCACCAAAATTGGCCGCGAGCTGGGTTGGCAGCCGCAGGAAACGTTTGAATCCGGTATCCGCAAAACCGTGCAATGGTATCTGGACAACCGTGCATGGTGGCAGCATGTCTTGGATGGCCGGTACTGGTTGGAACGGTTGGGTGCGTTGTGAGAACGTTGTTTGGCTGCCTGAACATTGAAATTGTGCTGCCGCGCCGTGGGTACGGATACCCAAGGCCGGATGGGCTGATCCCAGCGAGCATATTTCCATTCCCAGATTAGGGTCTGTTGACAATGAACGCACGGTATTTTTGGTTAAAATCCGCGTCTGCGGCGTGCAAAATGGGCGCAAGGTGTTCAACTTTGCTGTGCTTGTTGCCTGGCATCTGCAGATTTTCCCTCCAAAAACCGCTTCACAAGCATTCTGACGACATGCCCTAAAGAAACCGGCCCATATGGACATTAAACTCATTCCCTTGCAAATCCACAGTGACGAGCGCGGTGCGCTGATTGCTCTGGAGCAAGATCAAAACATTCCGTTTACCGTCAAGCGGGTTTATTACTTGCTGGATACGCAACCCGGCGTATGCCGCGGCTTTCATGCCCACAAAAAGCTCACCCAACTTGTGGTCGCGATTAGAGGCTCATGCCGCTTTGTACTGGATGATGGCGTGGAAAAAACCAGTTTGGTGCTGGACAATCCGGCTCAAGGGTTGTTGATTACTGCCGGTATCTGGCGAGAAATGCACGATTTTTCAGAAGATTGTATTTTGATGGTATTGGCTGATGCGCTGTATGATGAATCAGACTATATCCGTCATTATGATGATTTTCTAACAGAATATGCGACCAAATCGGTATCATAATATGTTTATTCACCCGTTAAGCGATGTGCAAAGCCGACAAATTGGTCAGGGTACCCGTATTTGGCAGTTTGCCGTGGTATTGCCCCATGCCGTCATTGGCAGCAACTGCAATATTTGTGCCCACACCCTGATTGAGAATGATGTGATTATTGGCAATAATGTTACTGTTAAATCAGGTGTTTATCTTTGGGATGGTTTGCGTGTCGGTCATGATGTCTTTATTGGTCCCAATGCCACGTTCACCAATGACAAACATCCGCGCTCCCGGCAGTATCCGGATCGGTTTCTGCAGACCACGATTGCCGATGGCGCCAGTATTGGCGCCAATGCCACCATTTTGCCGGGCATCAGCATTGGCCAAAATGCCATGGTGGGCGCAGGTGCAGTGGTGACTAAGAATGTACCTGATTATGCAGTTGTTTTTGGAAATCCTGCCGTCATTCAGAGGTATGCAAAATGATGCCTTTTTTGGATTTGCAAGCCGTGAATCGGCAATACCGCGAAGAGCTGATTCAAGCCTGTACACGGGTGATTGATTCCGGGTGGTATGTCACCGGTCGTGAGCTGGCACACTTTGAACAGCAATTTAGCCGCTATTGCGACGTGCGGCAGACCATTGGTGTTGCCAATGGTCTGGATGCATTGGTGCTGGTACTGAGGGCTTGGAAACAACAGGGGCGTCTGAGTGCCGGTGACAAGGTGATTGTGCCGGCCAATACCTATATTGCCAGTATTTTGGCCATTACCGAGAATGATTTGGAGCCGGTCTTGGTCGAACCGGACCCCGCCACTTATAACTTGACTGCGGACGGCATACGCCAGGCGATTGTTCCGGGAGTCAAAGCGGTGTTGGCTGTCCATTTGTATGGACAGCTTGCGCCCATGCCCGAAATCATGCAGCTGGCTGCCGAATATGATTTGCTGGTGTTGGAAGATGCCGCGCAAGCCCATGGTGCCATTTTGGCTGGCAAGCCAGCAGGTGCCTGGGGGCATGCGGCCGGTTTCAGTTTTTATCCGGGCAAGAATCTGGGCGCATTGGGTGATGCCGGTGCAGTCACTACCCAGGATGATGAATTGGCAGCACTGGTTAGCGCATTGCGCAATTACGGTTCGCATGAGAAATACAAAAATCTGGTACAGGGTCAAAACAGCCGGCTGGATGAAATTCAGGCCGCCATGTTGGCGGTAAAACTCAAATACCTGCCACAGGAAATTCAGGCCCGCCGTGCCGTGGCGCAACGCTATCTGACCGAAATTTGCCAGCCGAAAATCGTTCTGCCACAAGTTGTTTGTGCAGAGGCCCATGTGTGGCATCTGTTTGTGATCCGTTGCACCCGACGCACTGCATTGCAGCAGCATTTGGCTGACTGCGGCATCCAGACCCTGATTCATTACCCTGTTGCGCCGCATCAACAGCCGTGCTACCCGCAATTGCATGCTTTATCCCTGCCTGTGACAGAACACATTCATGCAACGGTGTTGTCACTGCCCATCAGCCCGGTGATGAGGGATGACGAGGTATCGGCAGTGATTGCGGCAGTCAATTCTTTTCAGGCTGCCTGAAGGGGTATCGGCATGATGCCTTTGGTTTCGGTCATTATCCCCTGTTACAACCATGAACCCTATGTCGCTGCTTGTATCCGGAGTGTCTTGGATCAGACATATCAGCCGATTGAGCTGATTGTAATTGACGATGGTTCTCGGGACGGTTCGGTTGCCCAAATTCAGGCATTGGCGGCGGCGTGCAGGCAACGTTTTGTGCGTTCTGTTTTTATTTATCGGGAAAACAGAGGGTTAACCGCTACGCTCAATCAGGCGATTGGACTGAGCCAAGGCAGTTATCTTGCCATTATGGCATCGGATGATGTGATGTATCCGGACAAGACGGCACAGCAGATTGCTTATTTCCAAAGCGATGCACAAGCTGTTGCCCTGTTTGGCGATGTGGACGTGATTGATGAACATGGCCAGGTCATCGGCGCACTGACAGCACAGAAGCCAGAGTATGGATTTGAGGAAATTATTTGTAATGTTCACTGTTGCCTGGCACCCACCCAAATGTATCGTGCCGATTTCATCCGGCAATTGGGTGGCTATGATGAATCGGTGAAGGTGGAGGATTGGGAACTGTTGCTCAGAATCAGCCAGCAGGGTGGCAAAATCGTTAATTTGCAGCGCAAACTGTGCCAATACAGACAACACGGCAGTAATTTTTCCAACAAACATTGGATCATGTATCAGGAAAAAAAGAACATTCTGCAAAAATACCGCCACAGCCAATTTTTTTACCAAGGCAGCTTGCTGAACCGGATGAGTCTGTACCAAGCGGAATGGATGGAATATCAAAAGCTCAGATCAAGCAATTATCTTCTGTATAAATTCTTAAAAATTAAAATTAAATTCAAAATTTCATGGTTGGCCATGTGTTTGCAACTGAATCGGAGTTTCAAACGATGAAAGGCATTATTTTGGCCGGCGGCAGTGGCACCCGTTTGTATCCGATTACCCGAGGGGTGTCCAAGCAATTGTTGCCGGTGTATGACAAACCAATGATTTACTATCCGTTGTCGGTGCTGATGTTGGCCGGTATTCGTGACATTCTGGTCATCACCACCCCGGAAGACAATGCCGCTTTTCGCCGCCTGCTGGGTGACGGCAGTGATTTTGGCATCTGCCTCAGCTATGCCGAGCAGCCCAGTCCCGACGGTTTGGCGCAGGCATTTATCATTGGTGAGCGGTTTATCGGCAATGGTCCGGTATGTTTGGTGCTGGGCGACAATATTTTTTACGGTCAGGCATTTTCGCACATGCTCCGGCAGGCTGCGGCACGCAACCATGGTGCTACGGTATTTGCCTATCAGGTCAAAGACCCTGAGCGTTTTGGGGTGGTGGCGTTTGATGCGGACTTTAAAGCACTGTCGATTGAAGAAAAGCCGCAACAGCCCAAATCCGACTGGGCGGTGACCGGACTGTATTTTTACGACAACCGGGTGGTGGATTTTGCCAAGCAGGTACGGCCGTCTGAACGCGGCGAACTGGAAATCACCACCATCAACGACCGGTATCTGAAGGATGGCAGCCTGAATGTACAGCTCCTGGGGCGCGGCTTTGCCTGGCTGGACACCGGTACCCACGACAGCCTGCACGAGGCCGCTGCATTTGTGAAAACCATTGAGCATGT
>JBHAET010000260.1:0-6992 GCA_041855705.1 Neisseriaceae bacterium | reverse complement strand
GCCTGCCAGTAGGGCAGGCCGAAGCGCTGGTGCAACAGGCTGCCGACTTCGGCGGCGGCGCGGCCGGGCAGCATGGCGGTCAGGCCGGCTTCTGCCTGTGCCGCAATCGCCCGGGCAACGGCCGGCGGATTGTGGCCGAACATGGCGCCGGTGTCGCCCAAGCAGAAATCGGCATAGCGGTGGCCGTCGACATCAATGATTTCGGCATCCTGCGCCCGCTCCACAAACAGCGGGTGGGGCATCGACCAATCGTTCATCCAGTGCAGGGGCACGCCGAACAGCCAGTGGCGGGCGGTGGTGGCGGCCAGTTGTTGCGATTGCGGCCGGCCGGCCCGGTAGCTGGTGGCCTCGGCCGCAAACACTTCGGCCATCCGTTGCGGGTTGATGGTGGTGCTCATGGCGGTTTCTCCTGTGTTTTCTGTGGTGATGGCAGGCTGCCTGCCGGCAGCCGGTGGTGATGCTTGTCGTCCATGCATTTTCGGGTCGTTATCCCGTTGCAAAGCCTTGCCGCCGGCGGGTAGGGTTTGCGGTGTGCTGGGCGGGTGTCAAAATATCATGTAATTCATGGTGTTGTCTGCACAAGGGCCGGGCTTATGTCGGCGGAACCGGATCGTGGTCGCCGGCCTCGGCGTCCAGCTGGTGCAAAAACGCCAGTTTTTCGCCAATCTTGATTTCCAGCCCGCGCGGCACCGGCCGGTAGTAATCGGGTTCGGCCATCCCCTCGGGCATATAGCTTTCGCCGGCGGCATAGGCATGCGGCTCGTCATGCGCATAGCGGTATGCGCGGCCGTAACCGAGTTCCTGCATCAGCTTGGTCGGTGCGTTGCGCAGGTGTACCGGCACTTCGGCACTGCCGTGCTGCTTCACAAACTGGCGCATCTGGTTGTAAGCCATGTAACCGGCATTCGACTTGGCGGCGGCGGCCAGATAGAGCACGGTTTGTGCCAGTGCCAGTTCGCCTTCGGGCGAGCCCAGCCGTTCGTAGGTGAGGGCGGCATCGTTGGCCAGTTGCAGCGCACGAGGGTCGGCCAGGCCGATGTCTTCCCAGGCCATGCGGATCAGGCGGCGTGCCAGGTAACGCGGATCGGCCCCGCCGTCGAGCATGCGGCAGAACCAGTACAGCGCGGCATTCGGATGCGAGCCGCGCACCGATTTGTGCAGGGCGGAAATCTGGTTGTAAAAACTTTCGCCGCCCTTGTCGAAGCGGCGGATCTGGCTGCCCAGGTTTTGGGCCACCATTTCGGCATCAATCTGCCATTGTTGTTGGGTTTGGGCGCTGCGGATCAGCTGTTCCAGCAGGTTGAGCAGACGGCGGCCATCGCCATCGGCCGCGTCGATGAGCAGGGTTTGTGCTTCATCGGACAGGCTGAAACTGGTGTGTTCCGGCAGGGTGAACACCTTGGCGCACAGACTGTGCAAGTCGGCGGCGGTCAGGGCGGTCAGGGTGTAGACCTGGGCGCGGCTGAGCAGCGCGGGATTGACTTCGAACGAAGGATTTTCGGTGGTGGCGCCGATAAAGGTGAACAGCCCGCTTTCCACATAGGGCAAAAACGCATCCTGCTGCGCCTTGTTGAAACGGTGTACCTCATCGACAAACAGAATGGTGCGCCGGCCCTGTTGCAGGGCCGCTTCGGCCTTGCTGACCGCCTCGCGGATGTCCTTGACGCCGGCAAACACCGCCGATACCGGCAAAAACAGGGCATCAAAACCCTGGGCCAGAATCCGTGCCAGTGTGGTTTTGCCCACTCCGGGCGGTCCCCACAGCAGCATGGAGTGCGGCTGGCCGCTTTTGAGCGCGGTGTGCAGCGGCTTGCCCTCGCCAATCAGGTGTTGCTGGCCGATCACATCGGCCAATGACTGCGGCCGCAGCCGTTCGGCCAGCGGTGCTTCGGGGGGACGGGAAAACAGGTCTTGCATGGGGGGCGGCGGTGCGGTGGGCAGATGGCGGGATTATATAGCGAATCGGGCGATTGTTCAGGCAGCGTGAGCCCTTGGCGAGTCTCTTTATCTGCGGCGCATTTCTTGGCTGTGTGCGGCTCACTCGCTTAGTTTTGTCGTTAGTTTTGTCGTTGATATGTCTTTGCTGGATATTTTAACTGTTATTTCTGTATTGACAGAAATTATTGTCTTGTTTACACTGCGGCGCATGAAACTGAATCCGACCACCGAAAAATTTGTGCTGCACTGGGGTGAAATGGGTACCCAGTGGGGGGTGAACCGCACCGTGTCGCAAATCCACGCTCTGCTCTATATTATGGGGCGGCCGATGAATGCCGATGAAATCGTGGAAACCCTGGGTGTGGCGCGTTCCAATGTCTCCAACAGCATCAAGGAGTTGCAAAGCTGGCAGCTGGTGCACACGGTACACATTCTGGGTGACCGGCGCGATCATTTTGCCACCAGCGACGATGTGTGGGCACTGTTCCGCATCATTGTG
Organism: Neisseriaceae bacterium; assembly: GCA_041855705.1. Lineage (GTDB taxonomy): Bacteria > Pseudomonadota > Gammaproteobacteria > Burkholderiales > Neisseriaceae > JALJZY01. Next base: position 4,555 of record JBHAET010000260.1, on the reverse strand, counting down.
GCCGAACGCCAGCGCCGCGAAATCGAGCCGACGGTGCGTTTTTTGCAAGGTTTGATCGACAGCCCGGAATTTGCCCAGGAAAACGAGGCGGTGCGCCAACGCATTCGTCAAACGCATGATTTTGTCAGCACGCTCACCAGTTGGGCCAATGAGATGCTCAAGCTTTCCACCGGCACGCTGGCCAAGGTGCTGAAACTGGGAGCCAGCATTCAGAAGTTGTTGCGTTAACTTGGCTTACGCTAAGTTTTCAGGCAGCTTGCCGCCGGCTGCCTGAAACCGGAGCAATGGGCGGTAAAAAATTTTACCGATAAATTTCTCTTTTGACAGAAATTACAGATATGAAAAATAGCGCATCGACAACGGAACAGGTTATTCATGCCGCCGAGGCTTACCCCGCGATTAGGGTGGTGACGGTGTATGCCCTGCTGGGGGGCGCGGTGGGCGGCATGTTGCTGGGGGGCTGGGGTACGCTGCTTTTGCTGGTGCAATCGGGTGAGGTGCAACAGCTGGCATCGGCTTTGCCGGCGATGCTGCTGTTCGGCATATTCGGCAGCCTGATCGGTTTGGTGCCCGCCCTGCTCACCGGCCTGTGGCTGGCGTGGCGGCGGGTGCGCCGCAGTGGATGGGGCTATGCCGAAGCCACGGCGGCCGGGGCGATGTGCAGTCTTTTGTGTCTTGTTGTACTGGTGGCGGTGGAAATCGACAGCCGCGATTGGGTGGCCGAAATGCCGACCCTGCTGGAATTGGGGTTGGGCAGTGTGCTGCTGGGCGGTTGCAGTGCCTTGGTTCTGGCCTGTTCACTGCCGGGCAAACGGGAGCAGTGACATGAATGCGCCAACCGTAAAGCATGATCCCGTTGCCGGCTATTTGCCGCTGTCTCTGGGGGTGTTGTGGTTGTGGAGCGGGCTGCAACCGTTGTTGACCGCCACACAGACATCGCTGGATTTGCTCGCCGATTTGGGGGTGCCGGACTGGGGACAGTGGCCGCTGCTGTTGGCCGCTTCGCTGCTGGATTTATTGTTTGGTGTCTGTTCCCTGTTGCCGGCCACCCGACGCCGGGCAGCGCTGTGGGCCTGGCAGTTGGCCACGGTGGCGGCCTACAGCCTGCTGATTGCAGTGGGGCTGCCGGAAAACTGGCTGCATCCGTTTGCCCCATTGTTGAAAAACCTGCCGATCATGGCATTGATGTTTTATCTATACCGCCGCTGTGCGGCGCATCCGGGAGTGTGAATCATGAGTCTCTATTTTACGGTGAAAACCCTGCACATTTTGTCGGCCACCCTGATGGTGGGTACCGGTTTTGGCACCGCGTTTTACCTGTTTTGGGCCAACCGCAGCGGTTCAGTGGCGGCGCAATCGGTGGTGGCGCGCTGGGTGTGCCGTGCCGACTGGTGGTTCACCACGCCGGCGGTGATTTTCCAGCCCCTGTCCGGATTGTGGTTGGCGCAACACATGGGCTGGCCGCTGACGGCGACCTGGATTTGGCTGACATTGGCGCTGTATGCGCTGGCCGGAGCCTGCTGGCTGCCGGTGGTGTGGCTGCAATTGAAAATGGCCAAGCTGGCGCAAGCGGCACACCAAACGAGCAGCGACATGCCGGCATCTTACTGGCGTTATGCCCGCCGTTGGGAGTTGCTGGGCTATCCCGCATTTTGTGCCACGGTGGTGATTTATTTTCTGATGGTGTTCAAACCGGCCTGAGGCTGCCTGAAACAGGAGTAAAAACCATGAATGCGCAATACCGAGTGTTTTACGACAACGAATGTCCGATCTGCATCCGCGAAATGGCGTTGGTGCGTGAGCAAAACCGTTCCGGCAGTCTGGAGACGGTGCCGATTCAGGGCAACGAGGCGCTGCTGACCGCCTGCGGTATCGACCGTACGGCCGCAATGACCTTGCTGCATGTGGTGGATCACAGCGGACGGGTGATTGCCGGCATGCCGGCCTTGCGCATTGTGTACCGTGAGTGCGACGGCCGGCCGCTGACCCGCATCTGGAACTGGCCTCTGCTGCGTTCGTTGTCGGATTGGGGCTATCCGCTGTTTGCCCGTTACCGCTACTACCTGCCGCGCTGGCTGCTGCCGCGGCCGCAGTGCGAGGATGGCCAATGCCGGGTGCCGCCGTCACGCCGGAGATCATCATGAACCGGTTGCCGCGGCCCGATCTTGAATGGCACGACTTGCTGGTGCTCAGCCGCCGCCAGCGCCTGACCAATGTGCTCTTGTCCTGGCCGTGGCTGGCCGCATCCGCTTATCTGGCGGCCAACAGTGCTTGGCTGTGGGCTTTGCCGATGTCGTTCATGTTCTTCCTGTGTGCGCTGCGTCAGGCACACGATGCCTACCACCAGAGCTTGGGCTTGGGGCCTCGTGCCACCGGCATCATGCTGTATCTGCTCACCGCCGGCATGCTGTGCAGCACCCATGCCATCCGCTACACCCATTTGCAGCATCACCGCGATCCCTTGGGCGCCAACGATGTGGAGGGCAATTGGGCACGCCTCAAGGCGTGGCAGGCCGTGCTGTACGGTCCGCTGTTTTCGGTGCGCACCCAATGGCAGGGCCTGCGCCATGGCGATGCCGAGACCCGCCGCCGCAGCCGCCACGATGTGCTAATCATGGCCGCCGTGTATGTGGCTGCCGTGTGTTGGCCGCATCCGGCGCTGGTGTATCACGTGCTGGTGATGTTGGCAGCCAATGCGGCAGTCGGTTTTTTTGCCGTGTGGTCGGTACACCGTGGTTGCGATCCCGACGGCGTTTTTGCCCGTACCGAGCGGCGGCGCTGGGTCAACTGTGTCACCGTGCATTTGCTGTATCACGTCGAACACCATTTGTTTGCCCGGGTGCCGGCCAATCATTTGCCGGAGCTGGCGCGCCGGCTCGATGCGGTAGCGCCGGAGTGGACCGGACAGCGGGTGCTGGTACCGGCCCGGTCAGCCGGCCGGCAATGGGCCAAGCGGCTGCCTGAAGCAAAGGTTCTCAAGCATTGAAGCCACCACCTGCACGGTGTCATTCTGATGTGATTTTGGTTGGGTTCAGACTGGGGCGACACGTTCCAACTGATCATTCATATGAAACGAAAGGTATAACCATGAAAATCCTGATTTTTGGTGGCAGCGGTTTTGTAGGTCGTCATTTGGCGGCCTGTTTGCGGCAGCGCGGGCATGAGGTCACCATACCCAGCCGCCGTGATGTCGACTGGATGCGGCCGGATGCCGCCGCCGCCCGTCTGCTGTTGCAGGGGCAGGAGGTAGTGGTCAACGCTGTGGGCGTCATGAGCCGCCATGCTTCGGTGCTGGAACAGATCCACCACCATACGCCGGCCTTGCTGGCGACACAGGCGCAGGCCGTCGGGGTGCGCCGTTGGGTGCAGCTCTCGGCACTGGGTGCCGATGAGGCGCAGCCGGTGGCTTTTGTCGGCAGCAAGGGGCGTGGTGATGCGGCGGTACAGGCCAGCGGGTTGGAAGTGGCGGTGGCCCGTCCTTCGGTGGTGTATGGCCGCGGCGGGGTGAGTTGTGAACTGTTCATCAAATTGGCGCGCCTGCCGATACTGATGCTGCCCGACGGCGGCCGTTTTTTGCTGCAACCGGTGCATGTGACCGAGGTGGCTGCCGGCTTGGCGGCATTGGCCGAACAGGCGGATGCGACCGGTCAGGTGGTGGCGATGACCGGCGGCCGGGTGCTGACCCTGGCCGCCTATTTGGACGTGCTGCGCCAAACGCTGCACCACAAGCCACCACTGACCGTGTGGTCGCTGCCCTTGGGTTTGATCAAGCCGATGCTGCCGCTGACCAATGTGCTGAGCAACGGGGTGCTTAGTCCGGCCAGCATCACCTTGCTGCAACAGGGTTCTTGTGCCGATAACCGGGCATTTGCCGACTTGCTCGGTCACGCGCCGGCGCCGGCCGAGGCCTTTGCACAGATGACACAGGCGGCAGCGGGTTTTCAGGCAGCCTGAAGTCCGGATATGGCAAAAAGCCCTGTTGCCGGCATACGGTGGCCGGTCAGGGCTGTTGCGTTAATTGTCAACAGCCCTTAGCCACGGATAGAGCCGGAAAAAGCGGCGGCGGGCAAAGTCGCGTACCGAGCGGCCAAACAGGCGGGCGATGCGCTGGGTGGCGGGATCCAGGCTGCCGCTGGCCAATTGCTGGTCAAGGCGGTCCAGCAGCTGGCCGGCTTGCTGGTGTTGGTGCCGCATCCATTGTTGCAGCGGCGCTTGCTGCAACCAGGCCGCATCCGGTGTGCCGTTTGGCAGCGGCCGCAGCTGTGCCCAGATATCGGCCGGGATGTTAATGATACCGGCGGCCAAATCTTCGCGCAAATCGCGCATCACCGAGCACCAAGCGAGGGCGGCACTCAGTGCCGGCAGCGCGTTGGCGCGCTGGCCGGCTTGGGTGGCGGCCAGCAGCAGGTTTAGTGACAGATCAAAGGTAGCACGGTGCTGGCGGGCCAAATCGTCGGCCGGCCACACGGCTTGCTGGCGGGCACGGGCATAATCCCGGAACATGGTGTGCAGCAATGCGTTCACATCGGCGCGGGCAGCGGCATGGTCGGGCAGT
>JBHAET010000259.1:0-6030 GCA_041855705.1 Neisseriaceae bacterium | reverse complement strand
GTAAATTAAGGTGTATTGCTCGGGTGTGCTCATATACCGGATTAACTTAACTTTCGCTACGGCGTTGCTGCGCCTTGCCGTACTACTTGTACTGTCTGCGGCTTGCTGCCTTGTATCGAAAATTAATTAAATCCGCTATAACTTTCGAGTTTGTCGGGTATTGCCGCAAAAGCTTAGTTGAATGAGAAGAAAGGCTTACTTTTATTTGCTTATCCAAACAAATCACCTTGCACCGCGTCGCTTTGTATAAATTTGGAACGCGTCTGCTGCAACAGTAAATTGGGCAGGTTTGGGCTGTCGATTAAGGAAGCGTAGCGGTTGGGTTCGGGCAAGGTGATGAAATAACGTGCGCGGTTGAGGGCAATGCCCATTTTCACCAACTGCGCCCATGTCAGCATGCGGAAGCGGCGCGCCTGGACAATGCGTTTGGCCGATTTCACGCCGATACCGGGTACGCGCAAAATCATTTCCAGCGGCGCATGCTGCAAGGCCACCGGAAAATAGGCACGGTGGCGCAGCGCCCATGCCAGTTTCGGATCGAAATCCAAATCGAGAAACGGCTGGTCACGATCAAGAATTTCATGCTCGGCAAAGCCGTAAAAACGCATCAGCCAATCGGCCTGATACAGGCGGTTTTCCCGCCGCAGCGGAACTTGCGCCGATAAAGGCGGCAGGCGGCTGTCTTCCAGCACCGGCACATAGCCCGAGTAATACACGCGTTTGAGGCCGTAGTTTTGATAAAACCGGCTGGCGGCGTGAATGATTTGGCGGTCGTTTTCACCGCTGGCACCGATGATAAGCTGCGTACTTTGCCCCGCTGGTGCGAATTTCGGTGTAGATTTGATGGTCTTGCGGCTATCGGCGGTAGCGGCGATTTCATGTTTGACAAACAACATGGGCCGGGTGATATCGGCATGTTTTTTCTCGGGCGCAAGCCGCTCCAAGCCCGATATGGTGGGGATTTCCATATTGATGCTCAGTCGGTCGGCATAGCGTCCGGCCTCCTGAAGGATTTCCTCTGAAGCTTTGGGAATGGCCTTAAGGTGGATATAGCCGTTGAATGGGTGTTCGGTACGCAGTTTTTTGGCAATACGAACCAAGCGTTCCATGGTGTAATCGGCGTTTTTGAAAATCCCCGAACTCAGAAAAAGCCCTTCGATATAATTGCGCCGGTAAAAACTGATGGTTAAATCAACCACCTCTTCAACCGTAAACGCAGCGCGCGGCACGTCATTGCTTCGTCGTGATACGCAATAAGCGCAATCGTAAATACAATGGTTGGTCAGCAGGATTTTTAAAAGCGATACGCAGCGGCCATCTTCGGTAAAGCTGTGGCAAATCCCGGCGCGTGAAGAGTTGCCCAAGCCGCCGTTGTTTTTGCGCGAACCTCCGCTGGATGAACAAGAAACATCATATTTGGCAGCGTCCGCCAAAATCGCCAGCTTGCGGTTGATTTTATCGTAATCCATATTCAATATGAGTTATCGAGCGTGCCGTCAACGGCGTTGTGGCGGTATTGGGCGTTAAAATCCACAGCTGCGGCGTTATCATCTGCAGCGAGATATTGGCAAAATCCCACCCCCAAATACGGATGCCGTCAAGGCGTAGGGCACGCTGCGAGTGCAGACAGATCAAGTACCAGGCGAAGCGGGTGATCAGTACCCGCAAGCGTTGTTATTTGGCTTTGGAGTGCCACAGGCTGAGCACGTCATCACGTACCGGTTTGCCGCAACACCATAAATAGACCATGACCGGGAGATTGCCCAGCGCCACCAGCAGATAGAGCAGGTTAATGCTGTCAAACAGCCAGATCAGCAGTGCGCTGAGGATGGCGGCTGCCACCATGAACAGGCCGTTGACAATGTTGTTGGCGGCCACAGCATGAGCACGGAAGGTCTCGCTGCTGGCGGTTTGCAGCCAAGTGTAGAGCGGCACCGAAAAAAAACCGCCGAAAAAGCCGAGCAGGGAAATGGTTGGCATCACCAGCCAGGCATGGCCACGGCTCAGAAAGCTGCCGATGCCGCCGATTTCCGCAAACGAGTTGTCGTGGGTCAGCCACACCAGCAACAGCCCAAGCAGGCTCATGCCGATGGTGCCCGGAATCACCAGGCCCAGATGCAGGCGCTGGTGGCTGAATTTGGCGCACACGATTGAACCGCCGCCAATACCGATGGAGAACAGGGTCAGCATCAGGTTGAATACGTTTTCGTCACCGCCCAGATGCAGTCGGGTAAAGGTAGGCAGTTGGGTGGTGTAGACCGAGCCGATGAACCAGAACCAGGAAATGCCGATGATGGCGGTCCACAGTTCCGGTTGGCGGCGGGTTTGGCGCAGCAAGTCAAGCGTGCTGTTGACTATGTGCGGATCAATGCGGGTGTGCGGGTCTTTGGCCGGCACGGCAGGCATCAGCAGGCTGCTGCCCTGGCCGAGAATGGCCACTGCCAGCACCAGTGCCACCACCACACCGCTGGCGGCACCGGCCACCAGGGTACCGATGATCTGGCCAAACAGAATGGCCAAAAAAGTGCCGCCTTCAATCAGGCTGTTGCCGGCCACCAGTTCGCGCTGATGCAGGTAATCGGGCAGGATGGCGTATTTGAGCGGGCCGAACAGGGTGGATTGTAAGCCCATCAGAAACAGGCAGAACAACAGCAGCCATACCGATTGCAGCCAAAAACCGACGGCCGCCAGCGCCATCACGGCAATTTCCATACCTTTGACCACCCGTGCCAGTGCGGCTTTGTCGTATTTGGTGCTCAATTGTCCGGAAATGGCGGAAAACAAAAAATAGGGCAAGATGAACAACATGGCCCCCAGATTGAGCATCTGGCTGGCCGGCAGCAGGCCATCACCGCCCAAACCATAGAAACTGATCATCACGAACAGGGCGGTTTTGAACAGGTTGTCGTTGAAAGCGCCGAGAAATTGGGTGGCAAACAGTGGTGCGAAGCGACGGCTGGGGGCAAAGGCAAAGGCGGATGGCTGGGACATGGGGAAGTCAATCGGAATCGGTATCTGGGGTGCCGGAGTGGTCGGGATCATCGGTGCGGTCATCGTCCATCAGGATGCGGTGACCGGGGCCTTCCAGATCATCAAACTGCCCGTTTTTGCCCGACCACCAGAAAAAATAGCCGATCACAAAGGCCAGCACGATGCTGATCGGAATCAGAATGAACACACTTTCCATTATGCGTGGCCGTCCAGGGAGTCAATCAAGAAGCGCTGGCCGTAAAGCTGCAAAAACTGCTGCTGTAACCAGCCGATGGAGATGCCGTCCGGGTCGGTCAGGCGGATGCGTTCACCCTGTTGTTGCCAATAGAGTGCCGGGAAAGCTGCCAGTTCGACCAATACCCGCCAGTGTGCCGGACATTGCTGCTGTGCTTCGGCATCGGCAAGTGCCTTGAGGGCAAAGCAGCCGCTGCTCGCCTGACCGGCATCGGTTTCGTCGTCACTCAGCCATACCAAAAAGCCGAGATGCTGGCGTGCTTCGCTGCTGATGGTAAAGGTGTGCATGAATCAAGGCTGCCTGAAAACCCGAAGGCAACACTATAGCAGATGCACACCGTTTCTCATACTGCCGGGATGCGCCGGTGGCGGAAGGGGGTGCGGGGTTTTCAGGCAGCCTGCCAAATGGACAGTTCAGGGATGTTTCGGGTGTGTGCCGGCATCAACATTCCACCACCCGCACCGACACCGCCACCGCTTTTTGTTTGAGGGTGGAGGCCAGGCCGGCCAGAGAGGTTTCTTTGTAGGTGGATTTCATGTCACGGCCGGTTTGCAGCATGGTGCGGATCACCATGTCAAGGCTGACCTTTTGATGACTGCCTTCTTCCAGCAAGGCCAGCCCTGCCAGCTTGATGGCCTTTTCAGCGGCAATGCCGTTGCGTTCGATGCAGGGAATCTGCACCAAGCCGCCCACCGGATCGCAGGTGAGGCCCAAATGGTGTTCCATTGCCATTTCGGCGGCGTTTTCCACCTGGCGCAGGCTGCCGCCGCTGACGGCGGCATAGGCCGCCGCGGCCATGGAACAGGCAACTCCCACCTCGCCTTGGCAGCCGACATCGGCACCGGAAATCGAGGCATTGGTTTTATAGAGTATGCCAATGGCACCGGCGGTGAGCAAAAAGTCGATGACCCCCTGTTCCGACTGGCGAGGGTGAAAGCGGCGGTAATAGGCCAATACCGCCGGCACCACTCCGGCGGCACCATTGGTGGGGGCGGTGACCACCCGGCCGCCGGCGGCGTTTTCTTCGTTGACGGCCATGGCATACACCAACGGCCACAAATGGGTATTGATTTGGTTGGCCTCATGCAGGGCCTGCAGTTTGGCCGCCAGTTTCGGTGCCCGCCGCTGCACCCGCAGCCCGCCGGGCAATTCGCCATCGGCATGCAGGCCGCGTTCCACGCATTCGGCCATCACCTGTGCCAGTGCCAAGGTACGGCGGCCGATTTCGGCCTCGTCGCATCCGGCCAGTGCGGCCTCGTTGGCCGCCACCAACTGGGCCACGCTCAGTTGGTGTTCCTGACAGCGGGCAAACAATTCGCTGGCGTTGGCAAAGGGATGAGGTACGGCCACGCCTTGGGTCGGGGTGTGGCCGAATTCGGCATCGGTAACGATGAAGCCGCCGCCAATCGAATAATAGGTTTCACGAAACAGGCATTGTTCATCGGCATCGTAGGCAATCAGAATCAGGCCGTTGGGGTGTTTGGGCAGGCTCTCGTCCACCCGCACCACCAGGTCGCGCGCCACTTCGAAGGGTAAGGCGCTGCCGTCGGGCAATTGCAACAGGCCGCTGCGGTTGATGCGTGCCAGGCGTTCGGCAATCTGTTCCAGTTCGATGTCGTGCGGCAGCGAGCCTTCCAGCCCCAGCAGCAGGGCGTCAAAAGTGCCGTGTCCGCTGCCGGTCAGCGCCAAGGAGCCGTAAATTTCCACCGCAATGCGCCGGACGCGGTGGAGGCACTGCCTGTCCATCAGGGTGGCAACAAAGGCTGCCGCCGCTTTCATTGGGCCGACAGTGTGCGAGCTGGACGGCCCGAGGCCTACTTTGAAAATATCACTGATGCTGATCATGATCGGATACCCATTGCGGAAGGATAGAGACTTGCCAACCCATGCTTCGTGCACGGCCGGCGGAGTGGCTGCCGGGCCGGTTTTGAGCATGCAGACCATCCTGAGACAGACTGTCCACAGGCAACATGGCACTGTTGGGACATGGCTGCATCATGGTGATGGCATGCGCGGTCTCAAAAATGGGCCCATCATACCAGCAATGACGGAACTTGCTCCATATTGTCGATGGGTTTCATGGCCGCCGACATTGCGGTACCTTGCGGCCGGTACGAATGCATGTTGCGGCTGGCGGCCGGGTGTCAGAATTTCATGGAATGAACAGTGGATCGCTACGCCAGCAGCAAGATGGCAGCGGTCGGATAATCGGCATTCAGGCAGCCTGTGACAAGGCTGCCTGAAGGTTTGGAGCGGAATGGTGCAACAATCTGCCAGCCGGTTTATAAATCGGTCAGCCGGATTTTCTGGCCCGGACGCAGGGTGCTGCCCTTGTTCAGGCGCTGCAATTGGGCCACCGGAACATTGAAACGACTGGCAATGGCGTGCAGGGTGTCGCCTTTGCGCACGGTGTAGGATGTCGGTTGCTGGTTGCGGCGCCCTTTGCCGTTGGCGGCATTCTGGGTTTGACCGCGTTTGGCATCGCTGCCCTGATTGTTGCGGCCGTTGCCGGCGGCAACAACCTTCAGCACCTGACCGTTGCGGATGCTGTTGCCTTTCAAATTGTTGCTGCTGACCAAGTCCGCCACGCTGATGTTGTGACGCTGGGCAATCGAGTACAGGGTGTCACCGCGCTGCACACGATAGGTGACCGGTTTGGCCGGTTTGGCGGCTTCGGCGCGGGCGGCAGAGGTTTGTCTGCGGCTGGCATCGGTGGGCGCAGCGGCTTGCGAACGGGCACGTTGCCTATTTTCCGCCGCCTCGGATTGTGCCAGCGAGGCCAATACCGATTCGCGGGCACGGCT
>JBHAET010000258.1:0-2843 GCA_041855705.1 Neisseriaceae bacterium | reverse complement strand
CGTACGCTGGTGGTGTTTTTTTCGCGTTCGGGCAATACCGAGCTGATGGCGCGGCAAATTGCCCGCCGCAAGCAGGCCGATTTGATCGCGCTGCAATCCGAGCGCAACCGCATCGGTTTCACCGGCTGGCTTGAGGCGCTGCGCGATGCGCGCAACACCCACGCCGTTATCCGCCCCGGTAAAACCGATTTGAGCGGCTACGACACGATTTACATCGGCTCGCCGATCTGGCTATACAGCCCGGCACCGCAAATTTACGAATTTGCCCGCCAAAATGATTTCAGCGGTAAAAAAGTGATTTTGTTCAATTCGATGAACAGCAAGTTCGAGCAACGCTATATCGACGATTTCAAGCGCATCATCGAACAAAACGGTGGTTCGTTTGCCAAACACCTGTATCTCGTCCGCGGCCGCATGGGGCAGCAGATGGATACCGCCGAATTTTTGCGGCGTACCGAGCAGTTGCTGCAAGAATAATCTTGTTTTAACCATTAACCATCAAAGGAAACCCACATGGCAAGAATGTCCCCCGAACGCCTGGCGAAAGCCCTTGAGCAGGAAAAAACCATTTCCGCCGAAGACCATGAGAAAGTGAAAGGCTTGGCCAATATCGTGCGTCCGTTGCGCAGTTTTATCTTCAAAACGCCCGACGAATACGGTATGGCCTATGAAGATTGGGTGATTCCCTCCGCCGACGGCACGCCGCTGGAAGCATGGTATATCCCCGCCAAAGAAAAAAGCAGCAAGCTGATTATTTTCAACCATGCGCTGCCGATGTGCCGCAGCGGCTACCCCGGCCATTTCGGCCTTCCGTGGGCAGGGTTCGATGCGGTGGAAATCGATTTTGTCATCCAATACAAGCATTTGACCGACGCGGGCTATAACGTTTTAACCTACGATATCCGCAACCACGGTAACAGCGCGGCGGCCAACGGCGGCTTGAGCGGCATCGGCAACTGGGAATGGCGCGACTGCGTGGGTGTGAAACAGTTTGTCGACAACCATCCCGAACTTTCCAAGATGACGGTTGGCCTGTACAGCCAGTGCATGGGCGGCAATTCGCAATACCGCGCCATCATGGAACGCCCCGAGCTGTTTGAAAACGTAAAATGCATGGTCAGTCCGATGGTGGTGTCGATGGGCGCGATTTTCGATGCGTTTTCCGAATTGCAGGGCGTGCAGCAATATCAGGAACTGATTGATCTGGAACTGATGAAAATGGGTGCCTTCACCGCCGCCGAAATGACCCCGCATCTCACCGCCCATGCCGTGAAAATGCCGACGCTGATCGTGCAGGTGCTCGACGATGCCTGGACACGCAACCCGGAGGATGCGCAAAAAACCTTCGATTTGCTGGGCGCGCAAGAAAAAGAACTGCTGTGGATCGAAGGCACCACCCGCCGCTTCAAAGACGGCTACAACTACTTCGGCCGTTATCCAGAAAAGATTCTGCCGTTTATCGATAAATACATGAAATAAGCCTATCGGCTTGGCTAAGAATGCCTGTCTGAAAGCTGTTGGCCGCACAGACAGGCACTTTTCGGGCCGAAAATAAGAAGGCATACTGGCATGCCGACATCAATCCATCAGGAGCATTTATGGAAACCAGTCTTCACTCACAGCTGGTCGCAACCGTGCAAAAGCTGATTCATGCCGGCTATCACTATGATTTGGACGGCTTGGCAGCGCTTTATACGCCGGATCTGCGTATTGTCATGGTGCAGCCAGACGGTACTCTTGCGTGTTTTGATTATGCGCAAAACATGGCTTTCTTCAAAAATCTGCGCGACAGCGGCGCCACACTGCTCAATACCGCGGCGCTATTCAAATTGGCCGAAGTGCAGGAAGGAATCGGCCATGTGCTGGTGGAGCGGACGATGAATTTGGGCAACGGCGAGCAACGCATCGTTTTTTCGCTGATGCTGCGCGAAACGGGCGGGCAATGGCAGGTGTTCCGCGAACATGCGGTGGTGTGCGGCAAGGCTTGATGTAAAGAAGATTTTTATCCCTGCCGAATGCCTGTCTGAAAACAAGCTTGCGCGTATTTGCACAGCCAAAAGTTTCAGGCAGGCATTCGGCTTTCAGGTAGCCTTTTTATTCATGGGCTACCTGAAACGGAAAAATTTCATATTACTAAGCGCTTATGGCGAGAATATTTACCGACACAAGCGCTTTATAGTGATAAAAACACATCATATATTCGCAAAATCCGAAAACTACACCCGAAGCAACTCTGCTACCGCCTTCAGCACGGCAACGCTGCTGCCCAGAACAACTGAGTCAGGAGGCCATACCGGGGCTCCTCAACGTTGGGGTTGTTGCTGTTCGAGCCAGTGGTCATACAGCCATACTTCGGGGCTGCGCTGCACGCTGCTCATCCCCCTACCGACTTGAGCAACAGCGCCGCCCCATAAAGACCACAGCCGAACACCGCATGCGCGGCCAAGCTGCGCAGGCAGTTTTTCAGCGGCGTTGGCGTGCGCGAGGCGGCGATGCCTGCGCCCATGGCCGGTTGCATCACGAACCATGGAAAAACAACCGTTGCCACGCCCGCAATCAGCGCGGGCATCCATGTGGGCGCATGCAGCCATGCTGTGCCTTGCACGGCCACGAGCATGATGGCAAATGCAATTCCCACGGCATAGTGGATCACCCATCCCAATGGCCGTTCCCCGGCAATTGGCTCGGCCTTGGCAATGCTGGGATGCGCCCATTTTCCCCCCCCGCAGATGGCCTGCCCAGCGACCCACCAAGGCATAGTCGAGCGTCGGTATGCCGAGCATCCGCAGCATCACCGACCACCCATCCATAACAGCCGTCGCACCCGCGCCGACCAGCACCGT
>JBHAET010000257.1:0-3020 GCA_041855705.1 Neisseriaceae bacterium | reverse complement strand
GGCGGCGGCAGTTGGATGGCAAAGGATTCGGAACGGGAAAAATCGGGCTGGAAATAGCCCTTTGCTTCCCAGTTTTGATAATGTTTGGCTTCGATTTCGGCGGGGTTGTATTTGTTTAGCATGATGGTGTTCGGTTGATCGGCAAAAATGGGGTCATTATAACAGCTGGTTGCCGACAGGGCAGGGCTGCGTGGGACGCGCCATCCGGCGATGCCGGTGTCCCGGCAATCCATGCCATCGTGACGATTGTGCCGGTATCAGCCGCTGCGGGTGGCAAAATCAGTTTATTGGCGATATATTCCGTTTTTTGGTTCATGGTTCCGGAGTCCCGCATGTTTCGTTCCTGTCTGCGCCCGCTTGCGGCTTCTTTTGTCCTGTTGCTGGCTGCCTGTGGTGAACAGGGGGCTGCGGTGACCGACGCTTCCGCACCGTCTGCCGGACACGTGCTGACCCGCAACAATGTGACCGAACCGCAGTCGCTGGATCCGCACCACATCACCGGGGTACCCGAAATCAATGTGGTGCGTGATTTGTTGGAAGGGCTGGTGGAAACCGATGCCGACGGTGCGGTGACGGCCGCCGCCGCCGAATCCTGGCACAGCGAGGACCACAAGGTCTGGCGTTTTACCCTGCGGCCGGGCCTGCGGTGGAGCAATGGGGATCCGCTGGGCGCCGAAGACTTTGTTTACAGTTGGCGGCGCTTGGTGGATCCGGCCACGGCTTCGCCGTATGCCTCGTATTTGCAGGCTGCCCGGATAGCCAATATTGATGCGGTACTCAAGGGTGAATTGCCGCCGGATGATTTGGGTGTGCGGGCGGTGGATGCGCGCACGCTGGAAGTCACCCTTGATGCGGCAGTGCCGTATTTCCCGCAAATGCTGTACCACGCCGCTACCAAGCCGGTACACCGTGCCACGGTGGAGCGGCACGGCATCAAATGGACCCAGCCGCAGAATTTTGTGGGCAACGGTGCCTATGTGATGGACAAATGGGTGGTCAACGAGCGCATTGAATTGAAGAAAAATCCGCATTACCGTGCTGCGGATCAGGTGCGCATCGACAAGGTGGTGTTTTTGCGGATTGGCTCGCCCAGCGATGATGTGGCCCGTTATGAAGCGGGGGAGGTGGACATCACCGATGCCCTGCCGCCGGAAATGTATGCCGGTTTGCAGCAGAAATACCCGAATGAGCTGAAGCACAGTCCGTATTTGTGCACGTATTATTTTGAAATCAACAACCAGAAAGCCCCGTTTGACGATGTGCGGGTGCGCAAGGCGCTGTCGCTGGCTTTGGACCGTGACACCATTGCCGGCAAAATTCTGGGGCGCGGCGAGACACCGGCCTATAACCTGACGCGGGTCGGCACCGCCGGCTTTACGCCCTACCAGCCGGACTGGGTGCGGCAAGCACCGGCAGAACGGGTGGCGGCGGCGAAAAAACTGCTGGCCGAGGCCGGCTACAGCGAGCAGCGGCCACTGGAATTTACCTTTTTGTACAATACTTCCGAACAGCACAAAAAAATTGCGGTGGCCGCCGCCGCCATGTGGCAGCAGGCACTGGGTTTTGTCAAAGTGAAGCTGGAAAACCAGGAGTGGAAAACCTATCTCGACAACCGCCGCAGCGGCAATTACCAGATTGCGCGTGCCGCCTGGTGCGGGGATTACAACGAGCCGTCCACGTTTTTGAATACCCTGCATTCGACCAACAGCAGCAACCGGGCCTTCTACAAAAATCCGGCATACGATGCCTTGTTGGCGCAAACCCTCAGTCCGCAGGTGGATGAAGCCGGCCGCCGCCGGCTCTATACCGAAGCCGAAGCCCTGATTGACCGCGACACGGCGGTGATTCCGGTGTACGGCTATGTCAATTCGCGGCTGGTCAAGCCGCACATCGGCGGTTACAGCACCACCGATGTGCTCAATGAATTGCCCAGCAAGCGTCTGTTTGTGATCGAATCGGGCCGGTAACTGCCGGCTGGTTGGCAATCGGCAGATTGGCAAAAGCAATTGGCAGGGTGTCCAGATTCAAGTAATATGATAATCGTTATCATTTAATACTTGAGGCGTGTGCCATGTTGAAAACCCTGACCTTTGCCATTTTGCACTTCGGTGTTGCGTTTGGTGTTGCTTACGCATTGACCGGCAGCATCGGTATTTCGGGGGCCGTGGCCCTGATTGAGCCGATGATTAATACCGTGGTGTTTTATTTGCACGAAAAAGCATGGCAGCGCCATCAGCGTCGGCAGCAGTCTTGTCAATCGTCTGCCGACCGGCCCTTGCATCCGTGGGTGGGACAGGCGGGCCTGTAGGGGGCAGCTTGGCAACAGCCAGGTATGGGTCTGCCGCTTCACGGGTGCGGGGCAAAGGTTCTGGATGCTGTGCGCCGGTTGGCGGCCGCATCATTGTCCGGTCAAGTGAAATGCGGTATGGTTGCCGGTTTTGGGGCCTGAGTTTTTTGCCATGAATCCGTTGCCATGTCCTTGCCAGTCCGGTCAAAGCCACGAGCGGTGTTGCGCCCCTTTGCACCAAGGCCGGCAGGTTGCAGCCGATGCCGAAGCACTGATGCGTTCCCGTTACTGTGCCTATGTTTTGCAGCATATTGACTATCTGGTGGCCACCACTGTGCCGGCACAGCAAGCGTTGCTGGATACTGCCGCCATGGCCGCGTGGAGCCGCAGCACACAGTGGCAGGGATTGCGCATCCACCGCCATCAGCGCGTGGGCAAACAGCATGCCTTGGTTGAATTCAGCGCCGATTTTCGGGATGCCGGCGGGCAGATGCAAACCCATCATGAGTTGTCTGCTTTTGTCTGCATGGATGGCCGCTGGTATTTTATCGATCCCACGGTTGCCCTGCCCGCGGCGAAACAGCCGTGTGTGTGTGGCAGTGGCCGCAAATTCAAACACTGCTGTGGCCGCTGGTTGGCGGCATGATCGCTCAATACCGCCGTCACGCTCATTGAGCGCAGATATCAAGGCTGCCTGAAAACCGGTTTTCAGGCAGCCTTGATATCTGCGCTC
>JBHAET010000256.1:0-5658 GCA_041855705.1 Neisseriaceae bacterium | reverse complement strand
AGCGCCTGGCGCAGTCTTTACGGGATGCGGAAGCGGCGGTGGATGCGCTGGTGGCTCGCCTGGCGGGAGCGACCGCCGCGTGACATGACGCCCGGCAGCAGCCGCTGGCATGCAACGCCCCCCACTGAAAATGGCATAGGCAACGCTTTATAGCCATTCAACTCAAAAATCTTCCAAAATACACAGGGGTATCTTTGTTTCACCCATGTGATTTACAAAGATTTTGTGGTGGACTGAAGCCCACCCTACGCGGGTTCTCAGATTGAATGACTATACAAACCGTTTTGTGCAAAGGCTTGGAGGAAAAAAACGATGCCATTTTTTGGGGAAGCGTATGGCCCAGGCTGCCTGAAAGGGATTTTCTGTCTTCAGGCAGCCTTCCTCGCAGTGGTGCGAGCCGTTCTGAGCCATCAAAGTGACAACATCGCATCAATGATTCAATAGTTCTTGAAAAATTGTTTTGATGGGAGTAGGATGTGCCAAATCCTGCTGTCAACCCGAAATGCAAGTGATGAGTCCCGAACCGAATCGCGAGCTGGATACCGAACAAGCCAGCTTTTTGTTTGAAAGTCTGTCGTCTCCGGTGCGGCTGGCCGTGTTTCAAGCACTTTCGGCCATGGGTACACAGGGCATGACGGCGGGCGATTTGGCCAGACAATTGAATCTGGCGTCAAACAACCTGTCTTTTCATCTCAAAACCTTGAGCCACTCGCGCTTGGTCAGCAGCCAACAGGAGGGGCGATTTGTGCGCTATTACGCCAATTTGGAGCTGATGCTGGCGCTGACTCGGTTCTTGAGCAACAACTGCTGCCGCAACAGCCGCGAATGCTGTGATACGCAGGGCGCTTGCTGATGCGCTATTTTTTATCGCCTATCATTTCAATAATTCTTGAGAAGTTGAAACCATGAAACACACTGCCACGATTTACCACAATCCTGATTGCGGCACCTCGCGCAATACCCTGGCCTTGATTCGTCATCTGGGGATGGAGGCTGAGGTGATTCATTATTTGCAAACCCCACCCGATGAAGCCTGTTTGCGTGATTTGCTGGCAAAAATGAACCTCACCGCGCGGCAATTGCTGCGCACCAATGTGCCGCCTTATGCCGCATTGGGGCTGGCGGACGAAACACTGGACGAGCATGCGCTGATTCAGGCGATGCTGGCCGAGCCGATTTTGATCAATCGGCCCATTGTGGTGACGCAACTGGGTGTGCGCCTGTGCCGGCCATCGGAAGTGCTGCTGGACATCGCCCCTGTGGCGTTGACGGCAGATTTTGTCAAGGAAGATGGCGAAATTGTGCGGGCAAAGGCTTGATGATGGGGATTTTCGAACGCTTTTTAAGCCTGTGGGTCGCGTTGACCATTGCGGCAGGCGTCTTGTTGGGTACATGGCAACCTGATCTGTTTGCCGCCATTGCCCGCATGGAAGTGGCGCACATCAATCTGCCGGTCGCATTGCTGATCTGGCTGATGATTTATCCGATGATGGTGCAGATTGATTGGTCTGCCGTGAAAAAAGCGGGCAGCCAGCCCAAGGGCTTGTTACTGACGGTATTTGTCAACTGGCTGATCAAGCCATTCAGCATGGCTTTGATTGGCTGGTTGTTTTTCCGTTTTTTGTTTTCTGGTTGGGTGGACGAAGCATCGGCCACACAATACATTGCCGGCATGATCTTGCTGGGTGTTGCGCCCTGCACTGCGATGGTCTTTGTCTGGTCGCAGCTGGTACGCGGGGATGCCGGTTATACCTTGGTGCAGGTTTCGGTGAATGATGTCATCATGATTTTTGCCTTTGCACCGATCGCAGGCTTTTTGCTGGGCATCAGCAATATCAGCATTCCGTGGCAAACCCTGATCTACAGCACCGTGCTGTATGTGTTGTTGCCGCTTGTGGCAGGCTGGCTGACCCGCGTGCTGCTCAAACACGCAGCCGCTCGCATTCATCGGCTTGCGGTGAAGCTCAAGCCTTTTTCCATGGCTGGTTTGCTGCTGACGGTATTGCTGCTGTTTGCCTTTCAGGCACAAACCATTTTGAGCCAGCCTTTCATCATTTTGCTGATTGCCATTCCGCTACTGGTACAAACCTACGGCATATTTTTTCTCGCACACGGCCTTGCCATGCGCTTGAAACTGCCGCCGGCAATTGCCGCGCCAGCCTGCCTGATTGGCACCAGCAATTTTTTCGAACTGGCGGTGGCCGTGGCCATATCGCTGTTCGGTCTGCATTCCGGGGCGGCCTTGGCTACCGTGGTTGGCGTACTGGTGGAAGTGCCGGTCATGCTGTCACTGGTGGCTTGGCTGAACCGGCGTTCCTCGCCCCACTGATAGGAGTCAAACCATGAAGCGTCTGCACATCCACCTTTCCGTTGATGATCTTGAAGAAAACATCCGTTTTTATTCCGGTATATTTGCCAGCGCGCCCACCGTGCGTAAAGACGATTACGCCAAATGGATGCTGGAAGACCCGCGCGTCAACTTTGCCATTTCCACGCGCGCCCAAGGCCGTGGCATCAATCATTTGGGCATTCAGGCTGAAAGTGCCGAAGAATTGGCGGAAATTCACCAGCGCGTGCAGCAGGCCGGCCTGATTTCGCGGGCGGAACCGGCGGCCAATTGCTGTTATGCCCATTCCGACAAACACTGGCTGCAAGACCCGCAAGGCGTAGTGTGGGAAGCATTTCACACTTTGGCGGAAGTTCCAGTCTATGGCGGCAGCCGGTTTTCACCTGAAAATCAACACGCCGCAGGCAATACAAATACACCCTGCTGCCCGACAAAACAGCCGTCCTGAGGCTACCTGAAAGCTGCTTGTGCAAAAGCCAACGCCCGCAATGCGGGCGTTGGTGTTTTGCGGCATGCAGGATGGTGTTCATGGCCGGCAAGCGCTGGCTGCGCGCCATTTCGCATGGCCGGTGCTGCCGCCAGCGGTGTTTTGATGCGGCTTATGTGCGTACCGTGCGCAAGCTGGCTTTGCCGTTTGCCCACAGCATGTTCAGCAATACTTTCCATGGCGAGAGGCGGGCGTCGGCTTGTTTGCCGTTGCCGATCCGGCGCATTTGCGCCATGTACCACTCCATTTCCAGCATGGCGCCGGCTTTTTTGTCCAGCGGGGCAAAGCCGGTTTGGATGCGCCCGGTGGTCACGGTGTGATAGCGGCCGTTTTCCATGCGCTGCGGCAAATCGGGCAGCAGGGCAAACGGGCGGGCCATGCCGATAAAGTCCAGATGCCCGCTTTGCAGCGCGGCTTCCATGGCCATCTGCGAGCGAAAGCCGCCGGTGATGATCAGCGGCACTTGGCTGACGGCGCGCGCTTTTTGCGCATAGTCCAGAAAAAAGGCTTCCCGTTTTTTGGTGCTTTCTTTTGCCGTCAGCATTTCGGGGCTTTCGTAATTGCCGCCCGAGATTTCAATGAAATCAATGCCCAGTGCCGACATTTTTTGCACGACTTGAATGCTGTCGCTTTCATCAAAGCCGCCTTTTTGAAAATCGGCGGAGTTGAGTTTCAAGCCCACCAGAAAATCCGGGCGCACGGCGGCGCGGATGCCTTGGTAAATCTCGGCCAGAAAGCGCATGCGGTTTTCCAGACTGCCGCCCCAGCGGTCGGTGCGGCGGTTGTGGTGTGGCGACAAAAACTGGCTGACCAAATAGCCGTGTGCGCCGTGAATCTGCACGCCCGAAAAGCCTGCCTGCTCTGCCAGCTGCGCGGTGCGGACAAACTGGTCGATGATCGTTTCAATCTCTAGGGGTAAATTCCCCGCCGCTTGCGGCGTAAACTATAGAGATGAGCGAATATATCCACAAAAGCCACAATGTTAGTGTTCTGATTTATCATTTTGTTTTTCCGGCGAAGTATCGGAGGGTTGTGTTTGATGCAGAAATTGATGAAGCACTTAGGCAGGTATACCTTGAGCTTGAGAAGCGCTACGAGGTGAAATTTTTGGAGATAGGTACGGATGGGGATCATGTGCATTTTTTGGTTCAGTCTGTACCGACGTATAGTGTGACGAAGCTGGTGAGGATGATAAAGAGTTTAACGGCACGTGAACTTTTCAAGAGATGTGGAGGCTTGAAGAAGGCTTTATGGGGAGGGGAATTGTGGACGGATGGTTATTTTGCAAGCACGGTGGGTAGGCATGGAGATGAAGAGGTGATAGGGAGATATGTTAAGAATCAGGGGTGTGGAGATCCTAAGGCTTATAAGAAATTGCACTGTGATCAACAGTTGGCACTATTTTAGAGATACCCCGCAGCTTGCTGCGGGGTAGTTCATTCCCATTTTCGGCAGCGATATCATGCTCAATCGCGCCCCCATCAGTACGACCAGCCGCATGGAGCAGCTCGAAGGCTATGGTACGGTGTTGGCGCAGGGTGTTGATTTTCAGGCCGGCGATGTGTTGTTGGTGCATTCCGTGTCCGGGCGCAATGCTGTGGCCATTGATTTGGTGTTCGCGGCCAAGGCCAAGGGCGTGCACGTGATTGCGCTCACCAATCTGGCCTATTCGCAGAGCGTCACCAGCCGTCATTCCAGCGGCAAGCGCTTGTTTGAGCTTGCCGATATTGTGCTGGACAATCATGGTGCGATTGGCGATGCCGCCTGCGCATTGCCCGGTTTGGCGCAAAAGGCGGGGCCGACGTCGACTGTGGTCGGCGCGGCGCTGGTGAATACCATTGTGGTGGAAGTGTGCAAGGCGCTGATAGCACACGGCATGCCGCATCCGCCCATTTTCTATTCCGCCAATCTCGACGGCGGGCAGGCGCGCAATGCCGAGTTGATTGCGCAGTTTCAAGAGAGTATTCATTACCGATTTTGATGTTTTTTAGCAATATATAGTGATTTTTTACCGCGATAAGCGCTTATGTGTGGTAAAAAAATCACTATATTTTTAGTATTTTCGTGAATAACCATCCTGATGTGCGGCTTGGCGCCGTGTCCGCTCTTTTAACTGTTGCCGTACGCCGCGCTGGTGTATGATGCTGTCTGTTTTGTGTCGCGAGGAGGCAGGATGTACCGCTTGGCAAGAATTTATGGCTATGAGCCGCAAGCCGATGAGGCGGGCGTGTTTCTTGATCGCCTCTATCCGCGCGGCATTGCCCGTGCCGAGATGGAGAAATTGCATTGGCTCAAGGATTTGACGCCGAGTACAGCCTTGCGGCGTTGGTATCATGCCATGCCGGAATTGCGTTTTGCCGAGTTCGTGACGCGCTATCGCGCGGAGTTGCAAAGCGAGGCGGCGCAGGCGGCGTTTGCCGAGTTGCGCGCGTTGGCGAAAACGCATCGTTGTGTGGCGTTGTTGAGTGCGGTGCGCGATATAGAGCATTCGCATGTGGCAGTGTTGCGGGCGATGGTGGAGGATGAGTGAATTGGTATTTTTTCTCATCGATAAGCGCTTATGTTGAGAAATTTTTGCATGATAAGCGCTTATGGGTGGTAAAAAATAATCTATTGTAAGGCGTTTTATGGATTTTCCTCTGGCTTTTGAGGCAAGTTTGCCGGCGGCATCGGTCATTGACAGGTGGGGCGGTTTTTTCGCCACATCGTCCTGATGAATGGCGATTCTTTCGGCAAATGCCCCGATCTTGCCATCACGTGGACGGGAAAAAACCTCATCGCCCACCGAGAACTGGCGCACATGCTTGCCCACGGCAATCACGGT
>JBHAET010000255.1:0-21725 GCA_041855705.1 Neisseriaceae bacterium | reverse complement strand
GTGGACATCCCGATTGTGCCGGGCATCATGCCGATTGCCAGCTTCTCCAAGCTGGCCCGCTTTTCCGAAACCTGCGGCGCCGAAATTCCGCGCTGGCTGCGGCTGAAGCTGCAATCCTATGCCGATGACACCGCCTCCATCAAAGCCCTGGGACTGGATGTGGTGACCGAAATGTGCGACCGGCTGCTGGCCAACGGCGCACCCAGCCTGCACTTTTACACCCTCAACCAGGCCGGGCTGGTGTCCACCATTTGCCAGCGGCTGGGTTATTGAACACGCGTCAAACAGCCGCAGCCACAAGACCGCAATCCGGAAGATTCGCAAAGATCTTGAACTGTGGCTTGAATGACGCCTCAGGATTGGGCAAAAGTTTTCCGACAAGCAAAAAGGCAGCCTGACGGCTGCCTTTTGATTCAGTCCAGTGCTTAGTGGAACTGGTTCATGGTATTGTCTTTGCCCGAAGCCTTGAGTGCAGCTTCGCCGGCAAAGTATTCCTTGTGGTTGTCGCCAATATCGGAGCCGGCCATGTTCTGATGTTTCACGGTGGCGATGCCTTGGCGGATTTCCTCGCGCTGCACACCTTTCACATACGCCAACATGCCCAAATCGGCAAAATAGCCTTTGGCCAGGTTGTCGGTTGACAAGGCGGCGGTATGGTAAGTCGGCAAGGTGATCAGGTGGTGGAAAATGCCGGCTTGGGCGGAAGCGTCGCGCTGGAACGTGCGGATGCGCTCATCGGCCTCGGCCGCCAATTCGCTGCTGTCATAATCCACGCTCATCAGCTTGTCGCGATCGTAAGCGGACACGTCTTTACCGGCCTCTTGCCAAGCATCGAACACTTGCTGACGGAAATTCAGGGTCCAGTTGAAGGACGGGCTGTTGTTGTACACCAGCTTGGCATTCGGAATCACTTCTCGGATGCGGTCAATCATGCCTTTGATCTGGCCGATGTGCGGTTTTTCGGTTTCGATCCAAATCATGTCGGCACCGTTTTGCAAGGAAGTGATGCAATCGAGCACACAACGGTCTTCGCCCGTGCCTTTGCGGAACTGGAACAGGTTGCTCGGCAGGCGTTTCGGCCGCAGCAGCTTGCCTTCACGCTTGATGATCACATCGCCATTGCCCAATTGGTCGGCGCTGATTTCTTCGCAATCCAAAAAGCTGTTGTACAAATCGCCCAGGTCACCCGGCTCTTTGGTGACCGCAATCTGCTTGGTCAGGCCGGCACCCAGCGAGTCGGTGCGGGCCACAATCACGCCATCGGTCACGCCCAATTCCAGGAAAGCATAGCGTACCGCATTGATTTTGGCCAAAAAGTCAGCATGCGGCACCGTTACTTTGCCGTCTTGGTGACCACATTGTTTTTCATCGGATACCTGGTTTTCAATCTGAATACAGCAGGCACCGGCTTCAATCATCTGCTTGGCCAACAGATAGGTGGCTTCGGCATTGCCAAAACCGGCATCAATGTCGGCAATAATCGGTACGATGTGGGTTTCGTGGTTGTCGATCTGGCTGATGATTTCCGCCTCTTTGGCTTTGTCGCCGGCTTCACGGGCCGCATCCAGGGCGGTGAACAACAAATCCAGTTCGCGGGCATCGGCCTGGCGCAGGAAAGTGTACAGCTCGCCAATCAAGGCAGAAACCGCGGTTTTCTCATGCATCGACTGATCCGGCAGCGGACCGAATTCGGAGCGCAACGCCGCCACCATCCAGCCGGAAAGGTACAGATAGCGTTTGTTGGTGGTTTTCAGATGTTTCTTGATGGAAATCAGCTTTTGCTGACCGATAAAACCGTGCCAGCAGCCCAGCGACTGGGTGTAGCGTGCCGGATCGGCATCGTATTCGGCCATATCGCGGCGCATGATGGCAGCGGTGTATTTGGCAATTTCCAGGCCGTTTTGAAATTGGTTCTGCAAACGCATACGGGCAACGGCTTCGGCACTGATGGCACGCCAGCCGGCACCCGCCTGATCAATTTCGGCCTGGGCTTTGTTGATTTCGTTCTGATATTGAGACATGGTCATCCTTTTGCTATCTGCTTGATGTTTTTCTTCATGGGTGTGTGCCGCGGCTGAAACCACAGCATCCACCGGCTGTATCGGCCGCAGGGATGTTTGTGGCACCGGCCACAGACCTCACTCCTGAACACCGGCTGCCACAAACATCCGGTTTCACGACCGGCCACACTTGGTGCAGCGCAATAAATTTACCTGTTTTTGCCGCGAATGGAAAGGGGTTGACGAAAAAATTTTATTATTTTCTTATGCTTACCAAAACGAAAACGTTTTGTTCGCATACACTCAAAAACCGACGCCACCCTATATTGATGGCACAAATCGGTGATTTTGAGCATTTTTTCATCAAAAAACCGCCGGTCTCCGGCAAAAAACCGACCACCACACCCCGGCAGATGGCTACATCACGCCGATGCACGGCCATCCAAACCGCAGTACATACCGCCAATGGCATGCGAAACGAACACAAACGCGCATGCCCCGTACAGCCATCATCTGCCTACACCGTGGCCCACAAGCACCGATCCGGCAGGTTCACCAACAGAGACCTTTGCAAAGCCCCCATCTGCGGCGCATTTGAAGCGTTGTGTGCTGCTCGCTCGCTTGCCTAACTCTATGCTATGTCTGCACTCTCTGTGCTGCTGCACCTTGAACGGCATCCACATCTGGCGGTTTTGCAAAGGTCTCCAACCATCAATAAACCGCCGCCGCGCCTTCCGGCCGGGTTTTGAACCGCTTGTGCAACCAAAAATACTGCGCCGGCTGCTCGCGCACCCGTGCTTCAATAAATGCATTCATGCGCTCGGTATCGGCCAGCACATCACCACTGGGGAAATCGGTCCAAGGGGGATAAAAACGCAACAGCACCCGTCCGTCGGGCTGACGGGTGGGAATGGCCGGTATCACCTTGGCACCGGTTAATGCCGCAATCCGGCTCAAACCCGGCACGGTTGCCGTGGCGACGCCGAAAAAAGGGACAAACACCGACTCTTTGCGTCCGAAATCCTGATCCGGCAAATACACAAAGGGATCGGGACTGTTTTTCAAACGCTTGACGATGGCGCGCAGGCCTTCATTACGGGCAATCAGAAACACATTGCGATAACGGTGACGGCCTTGCAGAATGCGGGCATCCAGCGCACGGTTTTTCTGGTGCGAATACATGCTGGTCAGAAACAGATCCTGATTGAGCGCATACAACGCCGCTTCAAACGCGGTAAAGTGCGGATACAGCAGAATGACTTTGTCGCCGGCAGCCAGGGCATCATCCAAATGGTGTTTGTCCTGATAATCCACCATTCGTTTCAGGCGGTCGGCGGATGCATACCAATAAAGACCGTATTCGAGAATCAGCATCGCCATATGGCCGAAATGTTGCCTCAACAAAGCCCTGCGTTGGGCTTCGCTCCATTCGGGATAGCACAAGCGCAGATTGATCAGGCCAACCCGTCGTCTGGGCTTGACCGCATAATAAGCCAGCCAGCCAACCCCGCGCGCCAGGCCGTGCAACAGTCGCAATGGCAAGAAGTGCAATACATACAGAACGGCAAAAGCAATTTTCATCATCATGGTGTTCAGGCAGCCTGCCAACAAGGCCCGCATCAAGCATCGGTTTTAAGGGCATCGTGACGCCGGCCTTGCCATTTGGGCAAAACAAAGCGGACATTCAAACCGCCTTGCGGCAGGTTTTCGGCCATGATCCGGCCTTGATGGCGGTCGATAATGTGTTTGGTCAGCGCCAGGCCCAAACCGGTACCAGACGTATGGGCACTGCTGTCGGCGCGGTAAAACGCGGTGAAGATATGGGGCAATTGCGCCGGATCAACTCCGGGACCGTTATCGCTGATGTCAATCTGCCAATCCTGCCGGCCGGCTTCGTGCAAGTGGATGCGGATGTGGCTGCCGGCCGGGCTGTACGCCATGGCATTGCGCAACACATTGTCAAACGCCCGGTACAGATAGCTTTCGTTGGCATCCACCATGGCGGTGTCCGGTATGTCGCACCGCCAATCCAGTACATGGCCGTGCTTTTCCGCCACGGCCTGGCTATCGTCCACCAACTGGTGCAAAAACGGCACCAGTGCCAGCGGCTCTTTCTCCATCTCCACATTGGCGGTTTCCAGCCGCGACAAGGTCAGCAGCTCACCCACCAGACCGTCCATGCGTGCCAATTCCGACTCCAGCCGCTGCAAATGCTGTTCCTGCTTTTGCGGCTGCACTTGGATCAGGCCCAAGATTGCCTGCATCCGTGCCAGCGGAGAGCGCATTTCGTGCGACACATGGTGCAACAGATGCCGCTCTTTGGCCACCAGCTTTTGCAGCTTGGCGGCCATGCTGTCAAACTGCACCGCCAGCAAATAGAGTTCGTCGCGCCGCTCGGCCAGCTGGTGTGACACCCGGGTTTCCAGGTCGCCGCCGGCCAAGCGGTTCATGCCGCGCGCCAGCAACCGGATGGGTTGGGTAATATTGCTGGCCAGAATATAGGCCGTGAGCAAGCCCACCACCACAATAAAGCTGAGAATGATGAATTCATGCCAAATCGGAGCGGCCGACAAACCGGGAATCAAGAACGGGCTGGGCGGGCGCGGCACCTGTTCTTTGTCCCAGTCACGCACAAAAAACAGATATTCCTCACCCAGCCGGTTATAGGCAATTTGCACCAGCGGTGCTTCCGGGTTGGCCAAGGCATATTCCTGGGCTGCCTGAATGGTGGCCAGCGGTACCGGCCGCATCAGAATGTCGGTACGGTCGTCACCGCGGATCACATACAGGTTTTCACTGCCCGGATTATTGCTCCATTCCTGCAATTGCTCACGCACCCCAGCATCGCCACGCATATGAAATACCGCCACCGTGCTGCGCAGCAAGCTGGCCTCGAATGAGCGCATTTGCTTGAAGCGGGTTTCGGCCACCGTGTTTTGTACCAGCCAGAACGAAAAGCTGGCCACAAAAATGGCGCAGATGATCACCACGCAAAAGGTGGCAAAAATACGTTGAAACAGTTTCATGATTCGGGCTTTCCGCAGTAAAGAGGCGCATCCGATACAAAAAATCAGGCAAAGACCTTGGCAACAGCCAACATCAGACAGACCAGACCGTCATCACATGGGGGCCAAATCACTAATCCGGCCCGGTTGTGCCGCCAATGTTGATTGATCTATTGGCGATGTCCGCACTCGCCAGTGTGATCGGGGTCTTGAATTGCGTCGGCATCTGACTTTTTGGCCCAGTTCTCAGGTCATGGTTTATGCCAACGTCAATATAACACAAGCCAGCCGGCCTGCGCATTTCGGCGCGGCCGGCTGGCATTGGGATTCAAGGCACGCAAGCAGACTCAGTTTTTCACAAACAGATAGCCTAAGCCGCGCACGGTCTGAATCAGCGACGCATCGCCCAGTTTGTGACGAATACTGGAGATGTGGACATCAATACTGCGGTCAAATTTGGCCAATTTGCGATCCAGAGCCTCCAGCGACAAGGTTTCCTTGCTGACCACCTGGCCGGCATGGCGCATCAACACTTCGAGCAAGTTGAATTCGGTACTGGTCAATTCCAGCGGGGCATCGCCAATTGTGGCCTGCCGGCGTGCCGGAAACAAAGTGACCCCGCTGACGGCAATCGCATTGGGCGCACCGTTGCTGTCACCATGACCTTGGGTGCGGCGCAAAATCGCGTTGATGCGCGCCAACAGTTCACGCGGCTGGCACGGTTTGGGCACATAATCATCAGCGCCCATTTCCAAGCCGATGATGCGGTCAATGTCATCGCCCTTGGCCGTCAGCATGATGACGGGGATTTTGCTTTGCGCCCGTACGGTTTTGAGTACGTCCAAACCGTTCATTTTCGGCATCATGGAGTCCAGCACCACCACATCATATTGGCCAGACAAAATTTCCTGCACCCCGGCTTCGCCGTCGGCCACACTGTGAACGTCCAGATTTTCGGCACGAAGGTATTCGGTCAACAGTTCGGTCAACAAATTGTCGTCATCGACCAAGAGAATCCTGCTCATGATTGATCCTTATTTGGGTACGGGGTAGGGCCAAATGTCATGGTCGCGATGCTGCGAACCAGACAATATGGGTACGGCATTTCGGTTGTCTGTGGCTATGTTATCATGCCGCCGCCGCTTTGCCGCACGCACCCGCCGGTTTTGCTCATTTTTTCATTTGTGCCGCTATGGTAAAACCGGAGCGGCATCAGGGCGCAGGGATTGGACAGGCCAATTGACTGCCGGTCGCACGGGTGTAATCACGACAGGCTGCCTGCATCTGGGCCTGGATGGCCGCACTGCCCGGCTGTTTTTGTGCCTGGCCGATAAAATGCGGCAGCAGGGCCGGGTAGTAATGGGCCATCTGGTCCAGCCAAATTGCCGCTGGCTGCGCCTGGCCGGCCTGCGCCAAATACAGGCCGTGTACAAACGTATTGCTGTATGGCCGATAGCGGCCGGCATCGGCTGCGGAACGGGCGCCCCAATCCGGCAACGGGTGGCCGTGTTCGGCGATTTTTTGCACCACAGTCATGTCGGCATAATAGCGCAGCCAGTATTCCTGCTGCCGCCATGCCAGCAAATCGTCAATCTGCTGCTGACGCAACTGAACATCGCTTTGTCGCCGGCCATAAGCCAGCAGTTCCTGATAGACCACGCCCACCCGCACCAGCTCAGCACCGGCCACCAGTGCCAGCGTGAGCCACAACCAATGCCGGCGTGGTGCGCCAGCTACTTCCTCACGTCCGGCCGTGGCCGGCGTTAATGCCATCAGCACGGCAAATACCGCCAGAAAATAAACATACCACAACGGATATTCCAGCATGCTGTGACACAGGCTGACCAGCAGCAGCAGGCTGATGGTCATCGACGCGGCCGAAAACGGCCGGGCCCACAGCCGGCGCACCACCCACACAAAACCGCCCACCACCAGCAAGGTACCCAATGCACCGGTTTCGGCCAGCAATTGCAGCAGCAGGTTGTGGCAATGGGTAAACAGCACCGTACCGTCGTATTGGCGAAAACCCTGGGCATAGACACCGGTTTCTGCAAAACCCTGATACGCATAACTGCCCCAACCATAACCCCACCATGGTTGGTTCAAAAACAGCTGCCACGCTTTCTGCCACTCCTGGCTGCGGCCGGAGCGTTCAAATGACGATGCCCCCACCCGCTCGACACCGGAGGCAAATTCCATGCCGCCCAACCACGACAGCAACGGGCTCATCACCACTTGCGACAACAAAACCAAGGTGCAAGCCAAGCACACCAAACCGGCCATCCGCCGGGCACTGCGGCCGGCATACAGCCACCACATCGCAGCGGCCGGCAACAGCAACAACGCATAGGCGACGATGGTACGCGAACCAACCAGCCCCATCACCCCGGTGATCCACACCAGCAGTACCGCCGCCAGCCACGATGGCAACCGGCGTTCATGCCACAGATAGCACAGTGCCAGCACGCCCCACATCAGATAGTGTCCCAAATGGTTGCGCTGTGCCAGCTGGCCAAACACATGGTGGTTGCCGCCACCGGACAACACACCGGGCACCCATTGGGTTTTGCCGGCAAACTGCAGCACGCAGACACCGCTTTGCAACAAAACCCCCAGCAGCAACGCCCAGGCCACCACTTGCAATACATAAGCTTGGCCGCAACGCACCACCCACAAACGCACTGCCCAGGAGAGCAGGGCCAACACCAGAAAGATGGCGGCTGTCATGTCCGACTGACTGGTGTAGGGCAAGTCCAGCAGCCGTGCCTGCAGCACCAGCAACACGGCCAACAGCAGCCAGTAAACCCCGGCCTCAGGCAGGCGCACGGCGGGCAAACGGTAGCCCGCACTCAGCGCCACCAGCAGGCAGGCAAACAGCATGGATCCGGCTTCCAGATACAGGCCGGCCAAGGGCCCAGTTCGCCAAGATGACAAAAAGGGCACCACACACAACAACAGCATGCCCAGCCAGCACACCCACACACTGTCGGGCAGAGACGCCGGATGGGCGCGGGACTGCAGATTCATCATCGGCTCCGGCGCACAGCGCGCAAATAACGCAAATCAGCAACAAAAAACACCACGGCACACACCAGTGCCGCCGCCGCGCACCAGCGGCTGGCCGGCTGGGCATCAAACAGGCGCATCACCGCCTCGGCCACATACGCCAGAATCAGCATGCTGGCATACTGATAGGTATAGGGCCGGCCACGCAAAATACCGGCCAGCGGCAGGCACAAAGGTAAGGCCTTCAATGCCAGCCACGAACCGCCCGGCCGCAGTGGCGCCAGCCACAACTCCCAGGCCAGACTGAGCACAATCAAGGCCACCCAGGCGTTTTGCGCCAAACGCAAAGCGGCATGACCAGGCATGGTGCGAGTGCGGGCAGAGGTTTCAAGCATGAACAACAACCAAAAAACAAATCAGCAATAAAAATACGGCACCAGACTGCCACCGTTTTGGCCGGCAGTATCAATAACAAACAGGCTGCCTGAAAGGTTTCAGGCAGCCTGAGACCGCCAGATGTCCCGATCGCCGATGCACACGCACCAGCCGGACCGGTTCGCCGGCTTCAGGCGGCTTCAGACGACTCATCTGTCGCCGGTTCCCGCCGCAACCGGCAACACCACAATCCGGCCTCGTACAGCAGAATCAGCGGCACCGCCAGCAAAAACTGGGAAATCACATCCGGCGGCGTTACCACCGCCGCCACCACAAAAGCACCGACCACCACATAGGGACGGGCGGCACGCAATTGGGCTTGCGAGCACACGCCCATGCGGTTGAGCAAGACCACCACCACCGGCGTTTCAAACGTGATACCGAACGCAACAAACATGCCCAGCACAAACGACAGATACTTGTCGATGTCGGTGGCCATTTCCACGCCGATCGGGGTAATGCCGGCCAAAAAGTGGAACACCACCGGAAACACCAGGTAATAGGCAAATGCCATGCCGGCGGCAAACAACAGCAGGCTGGAGAGCAGCAATGGCAACACCAACCGCTTTTCATGCCGGTACAAGCCGGGGGCGACAAACGCCCAAATCTGATACAGACTGTGCGGCAAGGTCAGCAAAAAAGCGGCCATCAGCGTTACCTTGACCGGCACCAGAAACGGTGCAATCACATCGGTGGCAATCATGCTGCTGCCCGCAGGCAGGTTGGCCATCAGCGGTTGCGCCACAAACGTGTACAGCCGCTGTGCAAACGGCATCAGCGCAAAAAATACCAGCAGCAAGACCCCAAACAGCCACATCAGACGGCGGCGCAGTTCCAGCAGGTGTTCAAACAGGGTTTGGCCCTCGGCGTCAGCAGCCGGTGGTAACGGGGAATCAGACATGCGCAATCATTCCGGCAGAGTGTGACGCCGCACCCGCAACTGCGGGCGGACGGGACGGCGCGGACGGATTTGACGCCGCCGCTGCATGGCCTGCTGTCGCAGCGACAACCGCGGCCAGGCTGCCTGAACCGGTGCCGGCGGTTCGACGATGCCGAAATCGGCCGGAGTCCGCTGCGCCGGCAATCGTTCCCACGGTGGCAAACTGTCGTGGGCGGCCAAATCATGCCGCATATCGGCCAGACTGGTTTCGACATCGTGGCGCAAATCGCGGGCCATGGTTTCCAGTTGGCTGCGGGCTTCACGAAATTCGGCCATTCCGCTCTGGTGGCTGAAATCCTGTTTCACACCGGCCACAAAACCCTGCACCTTACCCAGCCAGCGACCAAGCGTACGGGCTGCCTGCGGCAGGCGTTGCGGCCCCAGCACCAGCAGCGACACCACCAGCACCAACAGAATTTCGCCAAAGCTCAATTCGAACATGGGGCAGGTTACGAGCGGTGCTCGTCCTGACGGTGCTCAATCACATCCTTGGCCTGGCTTTTGCCTTGCTCGCTGCCTTCGTTCAGGCCCTGCTTGAAGTCGTGCACCGCACCCCCCAAATCCTTGCCCACATTGCGCAGCTTCTTGGTGCCAAACACCAGCACCACAATCACCAGCACCACCAGCCAGTGCCAAATGGTAAACGCACCCATTGTGCCATCCTCATCATTGCAATTGATTCAGGCGGCCAAGGCTGCCTGAAAACACACACCCGGGGGACCATCGACCCTCCCGTCCCGCATGGGCGGAGCGTGGAGCGGATCGCCGGCCGCTTACCGGCGGGCGGCTTTTTCGTCCAAACCGGAAATGTTCTGACGGCGCTTCAACTCCATCAGCACATCCTCCGGGCGCAAACCGTGATAGGCCAGCAGCACCAGGGTGTGAAACCATTCGTCGGCCACTTCCTTGATCAGGTGCAGCTTGTTGCCATCCTTGGAAGCCATGATGATTTCGCCGGCCTCCTCGATCACTTTTTTCAAAATCACGTCTTCGCCGCCATGCAAGAGCTGCGACACATACGAACTTTCCGGCGCGGCATTGCGCCGCACTTCCATGACATCGGCAATTTCACTCAGCACCGTGTCCAGATGCATTTTTTTCAGTTGGCTTTCCATTGTGTTCTCCATCATCCAGCTGCGGGGAATGGTTTTTCAGGCCGGCACGGCGTTCGGAAAAAAGCGGCAGCCATCGCGTTGGCCCGCACAGGCTCAAGCATCATCCGGCCGGGCGGCGTAAATTTCGGCCGCATCCTTGAGCACCGGATCATCCACCACCCAGCCGTCGGTATCCCAGCGACGGTAAAAACAGCTTTCGCGGCCGGTGTGGCAGGCAATGCCGCCGCCTTGGTCAATCAGCATCAGCACCGCATCGCCATCGCAATCCAGCCGCAATTCATGCACCCGCTGCGTGTGGCCGGAAGTCTCGCCCTTCAGCCACTGTTGGCGGCGCGAGCGGCTGTAATAATGAGCATAGCCGGTGGCCAGTGTCTGCGCCAGCGCTTCGGCGTTCATCCACGCCACCATCAGTACCCGCAGGCTGTGCCGATCCTGGGCAATCGCACACACCAGGCCCTGCTCGTTCCACTTGATCTGATCCTGCCAAGCACCCGCCGCTTGTTGTTGACCATGCGTCATGTCTGCCACCATCCGTTTACCACCGCACCTCGATGCCGGCCGCTTGCATTGCCGCCTTGGCCTCGTGGATGCGCACTTCACCAAAATGGAAAATACTGGCCGCCAGCACCGCATCGGCATGACCGTCAACAATGCCTTCGATCAAATGCTGCACCGACCCCACGCCGCCCGAGGCAATCACCGGCACCGGCACCGCGTCGCTGACCGCACGGGTCAGCGGCAAATTGAAACCGGCCTTGGTGCCGTCACGATCCATGCTGGTGAGCAGGATTTCGCCGGCACCGCGCGCAGCCATCTGCCGCGCCCAATCCACCGCATCCAGTCCGGTGGCCCGCCGGCCGCCGTGGGTAAAGACTTCCCAGCGGCTGTTGTCTGCATTCACCGCTTTGGCATCAATCGCCACCACAATCGCCTGATTGCCGAAAAAGGCACTGGCTTCGCTGACCAAATCCGGATGGGTGACAGCCGCAGTATTGATGCCCACCTTGTCGGCCCCGGCATTCAGCAGCCGGCGCACATCGGCCACACTGCGCACCCCGCCGCCGACAGTCAGCGGAATGAATACCTGGCTCGCTACCGCTTCGATGACGTGCAACAAGGTGTCGCGGTTGTCGGAGCTGGCGGTGATGTCCAGAAAGGTCAGCTCGTCGGCACCCTCATCGTTATAGCGTTTGGCCACTTCCACCGGATTGCCGGCATCGCGCAGCGAAACAAAATTGATGCCCTTGACCACCCGGCCATTATCGACATCCAAGCAAGGAATAATGCGTTTGGCCAATGCCATGTTTTCACCGCCCCCTGATGCGTTCGGCAAGCCGACTCAACTTAACCAGTCAATGGCCAGATTGCCGGCTGTGGCATCGAGAAAGAAATAACCGGCACCGGCCGCCAGCGCAATCAAGGCGCCACTGACCATATTGGTACCCAATTTGTCGGATATCCAAAAAGCGACGGCGACAAACAACCAGCGCAGTCCCCACGCCAGCGCCCACACACTGGTGACCTCTGGCACCGTCCACTCCATCAGGTAGTGAATTGCCATCGCAATCAGCACAAACAAGGTGCTCTCGGAAAAAATCTGCTTGCCCCGCTCCATGCTCACCAGCAGCCATATCCCCAAAATCAAAGCCGGTAACATTGTGGTTTCCTCCCTTTTAAGTCGCAGCCCAGACATCGGCTTGGGCCTGGGCTGCCTGAAAATCAATACTGCCTTCATAAATGGCGCGGCCGGTAATCGCACCGACAATGCCGCTGCCCACCACATCGCACAAGGCGCGCACATCGCGCATGTCGGTCAGGCCGCCGGACGCAATCACCGGCACCGGCACCGCTTCGGCCAGCTTGACCGTGGCCTCGATATTGATGCCGCTCATCATGCCATCACGGCCGATGTCGGTATAAATAATGCCGCTGACCCCGTCATCGGCAAACCGTCGTGCCAGATCAATGACCTGATGCTCGGTGACTTGGGCCCAACCATCGGTGGCCACCCGGCCGTCCTTGGCATCCAGCCCGACCATGATCCGCCCGGGAAAGGCCGCACAGGCCTGGCGCACAAAATCCGGATTTTTCACCGCCGCCGTACCGATGATGACATCATGCAAGCCCAAATCCAGATAGCGCTCCACGGTGGCCAAATCCCGAATGCCGCCGCCCAGTTGCACCGGCATGTCGGCCGCCACCGCCGCCAGAATGGCCCGGATGGCATCAAAATTTTTCGGCGTCCCGGCAAAGGCTCCGTCCAAATCCACCAAATGCAGGCGGCGGGCACCTTGCGCCCGCCAGTGCACGGCCATTTCCGCCGGCTGATCGGAAAAAACCGTGGCCTCTTCCATTAATCCCTGTTTCAGGCGCACACACTGACCGGCCTTCAAATCAATGGCGGGTATCAATAACATAACGCAAAATTCCTTAATGTTTCCATCCCGGCGCTGTCCGTCGGGCATGGCCAAAATCCCCGCACCCCGGCAGGACCCATGCCCGGTCGCTACGCCGCACCGTCCCAGCCGATAAAGTTCTGCAACAGCCGCAGCCCCACCGCATGGCTTTTTTCGGTGTGAAACTGGGTGGCAAACACATTGTCGCATCCCACCACGCAGGCAAACGGCTCCGGATAGTCACTGGTGGCCAGCACCACCGACGCATCAGCCGGGGCAAAATAATAGCTGTGCACAAAATAAAACCGGCTGTCCTCGGCCACGCCGGCAAACAACGGATGCGGCCGCACCGGCCGCACCGCATTCCAGCCCATGTGCGGGATTTTCAAATGACTGCCATCGGCTGCCGGCGGAGGCGGCACAAACCGTTTGACCGTACCGGCAAACCAGCCCAAACCGTCGGTATTGCCTTCTTCACTGTGCTCGAATAACAGTTGGGCACCCACGCAAATGCCAAAAAACGGTTTGCTTGCCAAACCCTCGGCAATGGCTTCGCCCAAACCGCTGGCCCGCAAAGATGCCATGCAATCGGGCATCGCCCCCTGGCCCGGAAACACGATTTTGTCGGCGGCCTGCACCACTTCGGGCCGGTCGGTCAGGCATACCCGTGCCGGGCTGCCGGCCAATTGCCGCGCCGCCTCCACCGATTTGAGCACCGAATGCAGGTTGCCCATGCCGTAATCCACAATGGCGATGTTCATAAGGGTTCCGTCAAAATCCGTGCTGCACAAAGGGATTCAGGCAGCCTGCGGATGATACCGCAAATCCCGGTCAATGGAAAATCCGGCCCACCGGCCAAGCCGCAAACCGGACTTCCGCCGCATCCCGCAACCGCAGACCCACCGCGACGCCGGCCCGATCCGGCAATGCGGTATCGTTTTTCGGGAGGCTTACTATATAATGCCGCACCCCTGTCCCTACTGGCTGGTTGTCATGTACGCACTGCTCAAACCCCTGCTGTTCCGGATGGATGCCGAACACGCCCACCACCTGACCCTGAACAACCTCAACCGCGCCTATCGCACGGGCCTGCTCAGCCTCAGCGGCCACACCCCGGCCAGCGGCCACGGTGCCGACTGGATGGGCCTGCCATTGCCCAATGCGGTGGGCCTGGCCGCCGGCCTGGACAAAAACGGCGAATACATCGACGACCTGGCAGCGCTCGGCTTCGGCTTTCTGGAAGTCGGCACCGTCACCCCCAAGCCCCAGGCCGGCAACCCCCGGCCGCGCCTGTTCCGGCTGCCCGAACACCAGGCCGTGATCAACCGCATGGGGTTCAACAACCACGGCATCGACGCCCTGATTCACAACATCCGGCACAGCCGCTACAACGGCGTTTTGGGCATCAACATCGGCAAAAATGCCACCACGCCGATCGAGCAGGCCGCCGACGACTATCTGCAGTGTCTGGAAAAAGCCTACGAGCACGCCAGTTACATCACGGTCAATATTTCTTCGCCCAACACCCAAAACCTGCGCGCCTTACAAGGCGAGGACGAATTGCACGCCCTGCTGGGCTGCCTGAAAAACAGGCAGGCGCAATTGCACAGCCGCCACCAGCGCTATGTTCCGCTGGCGGTGAAAATTGCGCCGGATCTGGACGAAGCGCAAATTGCCGCCGTGGCCGAAGTGGCGCTGCAAAGCGAAATTGACGGCATCATCGCCACCAACACCACCATCGACAAAAGCGCACTGGGCAGCCATCCGCTGGCCGGTGAGGCCGGCGGCTTGTCCGGCCTGCCGGTGCGCGACAAAAGCGATGCGGTGCTGCAACAACTGGCCCGGCAACTGAATGGCCGCATTCCGCTGCTCGGGGTTGGCGGCATTGTTGGCGGTGCCGATGCGGCACGCAAAATGTCCCTCGGCGCCCAGGCGGTACAGATTTACAGCGGCCTGATTTACCGTGGCCCGGCGCTGGTGCGCGAATGCATTGCCGCCTGCCAGCCCCGGCACCAAGGTACTTAACCCCCTACAAGGAGCACACCATGCGCCCGTTTCTGCCAACCGTCATGCTCGGCATCACCCTGTTGCTCACCGCCTGCGCGGCCACCGACAGCCCGGACACCGTGTATCCGCCCAACGCCCAAAACCAGAAGGTCAGCCGCATTTATGACGGCGAAATCCTGTCGGTCAGCCCTATCCGCAACAGCCAAAACAGCAACGATGTCTGGCGCGATGCGGCCGGTGCCGTGCTGGAAGGCATCGGCAAAGGGGAAGAAGGCGGCATCATCGGCAGCGTGCTGGGCGGGATTGCCCAACGCACCGTGGCCCAAGATGTGGAAATCCTGGTCTTGCTGGCCGGCAGCAACCAGGTGATCAAAGTGGTGCAGCCCAATGAGCACACATTCAAAACCGGCCAGCATGTACGGGTGGTGGCCGGCGGCGGCATTCTGCGCGTTTTGCCGCCGGCCGAAAAACCGGCAAAATAAAAGAATCAATCACGCCAAATAAAAACAGGCTGCCTGAACGCTTTCAGGCAGCCTGTTTCTTCACCTTCTTTACCACAAGGGCCGGCCGCTGCGCTGATCGACAATGGTCTTGCCCACCGGCGCCAGGGCGATGCCGGCAAATTTAAGGTGCTGGATGCCGAACGGAATGCCGATAATGGTGATGAAATTGGCCAGCGCACTGAACACATGGCCCAGCGCCAGCCACCAGCCGGCCAGCACAAACCAGATCACATTGCCCGCCAAGCCCAAACTGCCGGTGCCCCAGTCTTGGTAGCCGGTGACCTCTGCCCGGTTAACGGCACGGTTGCCAAACGGCCACAGGGTAAAACCGCCGATCACAAAACAGGCACGCGCCCACGGCAGGCCGATGATGGTCAGCGCCATCACCACACCGGCAAACCACCAGCCCAGCGCCATCCAAAAACCGCCCAGCACCACCCACAAAATATTCAGCAGCAAACGCAACATTATTCCGTCCTCATTCCGGTTAAGCCATCGGCACCGTTGTGATCAGCCAATGCCGCAACGATGCCCGATACCATATCGGGCCAAATGCGCTCAAAACAAGCAGGTGCCGCCTGGCCGGCGGGTCGTGTCATTTTGTGCACTTGCACAACAAGTCTGCACCCAGATGCAAAAAACGGTGCATTCTGAAACAAGATTCAGCGCAGCATCACCCGTAATCTGTGCCGACACCAAACAGCCTGTCCGACAAGGAGAAAAAACCATGAGCCACATCGACCCGATCACTCTCTCCGTGGTGCGCGGCGCCCTGGAGACCGCCCAGCGTGAAATGACGCTGACCCTGGAGCGCACCGCGCGTTCCAGCGTGTTCAACCTGGCACACGACTACAGTAACGCCCTGTTCGACCATTTGCCGGAAATGATTCTGCAAGGCCAGGATATTCCCATCCACCTGGGTTCGCTGATGCCGGCGATGAAAGCGGTAGCCGCCTACTTTGGCGACGACATTCACGAAGGCGACGTCATTTACCACAACGACCCGGTGATGCAGGGCAGCCACATTCTGGACTGCTGCATGTACAAACCGGTGTTCTACAAAGGCGAGCTGGTGTTCTGGGCGGTGTGCAAAGGCCACGTCACCGACATCGGCGGTCCGGTACCGGCCGGCTACAACCCGGATGCCAAGGAAATCTATGCCGAAGGTTTGCGCATTCCGCCGGTCAAACTGTGGGACAAGGGCAAGCGACGCGACGATGTGATCAATCTGTTGCACAGCAATATGCGCGCCCGCCGCAATCAGGAAGGCGATTTGAACGCCCAGTACGGCGCCTGCCGCGTGGGTGAGCGCAACATGATCCGCCTGCTAGACAAATACGGCGTCGAAACCGTGAAAGCGGCGATTGCCGAACTGAAAAACATGGCCGACCGCCACATGCGTTCGCTGATTGCCTCCATTCCCGACGGCCAGTATCACGGCGAAGCGGTATTGGAAGATTCCGGCCACGGCCTGGGCGATTTGACCATCGGCGCCGACATCACCATCAAGGGCGACAGCGTGCACATCGCCATTTCCAGCCCGCCGCAAGTGCCCTACTTCATCAATTCCTACGAAGGCAACTCCATGTCCGGCGTGCTGCTGGGCCTGATGATGTTTGCCCAGGTGCCGCCCCCGTACAACGAAGGCCTGTACCGCTGCGTGACCGTGGACATGGGCCCGAAAGGCACGCTGTGCAATGCGCAGGAACCGGCACCGCACGTCAACTGCACCACCACGCCGATGGAAACCCTTACCGATGCGGTGCGCAAAGCGTTTGAGGCCGCCGCGCCCGACCGCATCAGCGCTTCCTGGGGCCATGCTTCCGGCATCAATATCGCCGGCATCAACCCGCAAACCGGCGAGCAATATGTGACCATGGTCCTGGCTTCCATCATTTCCGGCGCCGGTGCCACCCAGGTGATGGACGGCTGGCATGCCTGCGGCCCCCTGTGCTGCTTCGGCGCCCTGAGTTCCGGCGACATCGAACTTCTGGAATACCAATACCCGATTCTGATCCACAAATACGGCCTGGTGCCCGATTCCGGCGGTGCCGGCCGCTACCGCGGCGGTTGCGGCACGGTGTGGGAAGTGGAGCCGCTGGACCACACCATGACCGTCATCGCGTTCGGTGAAGGCCGCCAGATTCCGACCATGGGCGCAGCCGGTGCCGCCGATGCCATGCCCGAACGCAAACTGGGCCGCCTGGAAATCGACCTGACCGACGGCAGCACCGCGGTTCACGTGCAAAACACGCTGACCACCATCCAGCCCGGCCAGCGCGCCCGCAACTACAACCCGGGCGGCGGCGGTTACGGCCATCCGTTCGAGCGGCCGGCAGCCGAAGTGGCGCTGGACGTGAAACGCGGCATTGTTTCTGCCGAAGCGGCCAGCGCCGAATACGGCGTGGTGCTCAACGACGACTTGAGCGTGAACGAAGCCGCCACCGCCGCCAAACGCGCCGCCTGATTGCCGATACGGCAAGACAATAACGGTTTTCAGGTAGCCTTCCCCTACCCCAAAGGCTACCTGAAACACCAAGCAATTCATGATAGATAAGGAAACACCATGAACAACGAATTCCGATTGGGCGTTGACGCCGGCGGTACCTTCACCGATTTCGTACTGGCCGAACGCAACGGCAACATCCACCTGTTCAAAGCCCCGTCCACCCCCGAAGACGGCACACTGGCGATTGCCGCCGGTCTGGCGCAAATGGCGGAAAAATTCAATCGCCCGGTGGAAGACATCATCCAGAACTGCGACTTCTGCATCAACGGCACCACCGTGGCGCTCAACGCCCTGATCCAGCTCAAGGGCGTGAAAGTCGGCCTGCTGGCCAGCGCCGGCCATGAGGACAGCATCGAAATCCGCCTGGGCCACAAAGAAGAAGGCTACCGCTACGACGCCAGCTATCCGCCGGCACCGCAGCTGGCACCGCGCGAACTGCGTTTCCCGGTGCGCGGCCGGATGCTGGCCGACGGCAGCGAACGCGAGCCACTCAACGAAGACGACATTCTCAAAGCGATTGAAGTGTTCAAACGCGAAAAAGTGGAAAGCGTGGCCATTTCCTTTGTGTGGTCAATCAAAAACCCGGCCCACGAACAGCGCGCCAAACAGCTGATCCAACAGCACTTGCCCGATGTGTTCGTGTGCTGCGGCAGCGAAGTCTATCCGCAAATCCGCGAATACACCCGCACCTCCACCACCCTGGTCAATGCCTATCTCAGCCCGGTGATGGCCGCCTATGTGCGCAAAATCGATCAATACTTCAAGGATTTGGGCGCCAAGCAGCCGGTGCGCTACTTCCAGTCCAACGGCGGCCTGGCGGTGGGCGACATCATGCGCGAACGGGCGGTGAACGCCATCAACTCCGGCCCCGCTTCCGCCCCGCAAGCCGGCCTGTTCATTGCCGCTCCGTTCGGCATCGACAACGTGATCACCGTGGACATGGGTGGCACCTCGTTTGACATCACCTTGGCCAAAGGCGGCCAGACCAGCCTCAATCGCGACATCGACTTTCTGCGCAACCGCATCGGCGTACCGATGATTCACGTTGAAACCCTGGGTGCCGGCGGCGGCTCGATTGCCCACGTCAACACCTTCGGCATGCTCGAAGTCGGCCCGCAAAGCGCCGGCGCCACCCCCGGCCCCGCCTGTTACGGCAAAGGCGGCACCTTGCCGACCGTGACCGATGCCAACCTGGCCTTGGGCTACCTGAAACCGAATGCGGTACTGGGCAAGAGCGTGACCCTGAATGCGGACAAAGCGCACGCCGCCATCGAAGAGCACATTGCCAAACCGCTGAAGATTGACCCGGCCCACGCCGCCTACGGCATCAGCGCCATCGTCAACCAGAACATGGCCAACGGCATCCGCCGCATCACCATCGAGCAGGGCTACGACCCGCGCGATTTCGCCCTGATCTGCGCCGGCGGCGCGGCCGGTATGCACATCATCCCGCTGGCCGAGGAAATGGGCATTGAAAAAGTGCTGGTGCCCAAGTTTGCTTCCTGCCTGTGCGCCTTCGGCCAGATCATTTCCGATGTGAAATACACCTATCTGGCCACCGAAGCGATGCTGGTGGCACACGATGCCGATTTCAGCCACCTCAACCAAACCCTCAGCCGCATGGAGCAGGAAGGCATTGCCCGCCTGAAACAGGACGGCTTCGGCGAGGGCGACATCGTCATCGAACGCAGCATGGAAATGCGCTACCTGGGCCAGATCCACGAGTGCACGGTGCAGGTGCCCAACGGCACCATTGATGCCGGACTGGCCGGCGACATCCTGGATGCCTTCCACCGCCGCCACGAATCGCTGTTTACCTATGCCGAAGAAGACAGCGCAGTGGAACTGGTGAACGTGGAAGTAACCGTGCGCGGCCGCGTGTCCAAACCGGACATTCCGCACATCCCCGGCGCCACCGCCGGCGTGGACAGCGCCCTGACCGAGCACCGCAACATGATCTTCGACGACAGCTACAACTGGGTCAACAGCCCGGTGTACGACGGCACCCGCATCGGCGCCGGCCACACCGTACACGGCCCGGCGCTGATCGAAGAGCCGACCACCACCATCGTGATCAAACCGGGCTGGCAGGCTTACCTGCACGAATCCGGCACCTATCTGCTGACACCGGAACACCATTGATTCCGGCCGGCACCATCCGCCTTTCAGGCAGCCGCAAGGCTGCTTGAAAGGCGTTGTTGCGTGGACCAGCGGCTGCTTATTGATTACAAGTTAATAAAAAACAAGGCATTTATCCTGCCGGCTGCCGCCCACACGGCCGCCGTCTTGATTTATACTGCCGCCTGACAAGCCGGCCGCAGAGCCGCCTGCCCGCAAAGGAGCACCACCATGTCGCTATCGTTTTCCACCCGCCAGGCCCTGTCGCCCGCCAGCAAACAGGACTTGTGGCGTCAGGCCGTCAGCGAAACCTATTTCCAGCTCGATGTGCGCTTCAACCCGCACCAGCGCTTTGAAGGCCAGTTGCAAAGCTGGCAGCTGGGCGAATTGACCCTGTCGTATCTGCAATCGGCAGCGGCCGAATA
The DNA here is from genome assembly GCA_041855705.1 of Neisseriaceae bacterium. GTDB lineage: Bacteria > Pseudomonadota > Gammaproteobacteria > Burkholderiales > Neisseriaceae > JALJZY01. The sequence continues at coordinate 1,266 of JBHAET010000255.1, read as the reverse complement.
CCACCGGCTGTCACAACACCTGCAGCAGCTGGACGGCGGCGAAGCCTTTTTGCTGACCCTGCCGCTGGACCGGCCGGTTTCCTTCACCCAGATGCAACGCCAAGTGGAATGCCGCGCCGGCGATTTTCTGCTCGAACTGTCACACGAACCCTACCGTTTCGGCTACCAGCAAGCCAACCGCATGTGGGCCCTGAAAATTCCCAAAACCGTGCTCAGCCAGCACCTCAACCTGCCCGAACGCTATGTGGCACGCCACTGGAACGGCCAGGAAGGCGTGGGCCAGCTGTTGCAACAATACCTGCACATGTGCGGCCTGCAACTGCAACACCCCACCGACGACACCAGCCGCCAACTGATGGGCAAACACCTGCTGGAACTGTTCAGCCATGTGGTGCAGCAAAGCGAACAAATGCTGATTGCACCGGCCAGCGACACCCGCCGCTGCCACTTGCAGCGCATCGAACAATATGTGCGCCGCCATCTCGACAACCCCGACCTCAACCCGCAGATTGTGGCTGCCGCCTGCCACATCTCGGTACGCTACTTGCACAACCTGTTTGTCGATACCGGCACCTCTTTTGGCCAATGGCTCAAGCAGCAACGGCTGGAAGCCGCCCGCCACCTGCTGGCACAACCCCGTTTCCAGCAAACCCTGGCCACCTTGGCCTATCAGGTCGGCTTTACCGACCAGGCACATTTTTCCCGCACGTTCAAACAGGCTTACGGCCTGTCTCCCAAAGACTGGCGCCAGCAAAACGGGCGCCAACCAACATAAAACGCCGCCACGGCAATCGGCGCACCGACATTAATATTTACAAATCTAAAAAACTAGATATAATAGCCACCATATTCACCTTCACCCGCCACACCAAGCGCATGAACACCATCGACGCTTTAAAAGCCTTGTCCAACGAACACCGCTACCAAATGCTGCAATGGCTGAAAAACCCTTACCATCATTTTCCTGCCGAGCGTTTGAACAACCAAGAAATGCTGCAAGCCTCGGGCGAAGCGTTCGACGGCTGGGTATGCGTGGGCATGATCACCGAAAAATCGGGTTTGGCGCAGTCGGTGGTGTCGGGTTATTTGAGCACCTTAAAGCAGGCCGGGCTGATTGAAAGCCGGCGGATGGGCAAATGGACGTATTACCGCTATCTGCCGCAAGAAGTCGCCGGTTTTGTCGAAGCCTTGCGGCAGGCTGTGTGAGTTTGACAGGGCGGGGCGTACGCGCCGTCCGACAAAAAACCGCTGGCAACAGCGTTTTTT
>JBHAET010000254.1:0-5224 GCA_041855705.1 Neisseriaceae bacterium | reverse complement strand
TGCTGGCTGCCTGCCAAAGTTCGGTTGACCAGAATGCAGGCACCGCGGTGCAGCCCAACACCGAAACGGCAACCGCACCGTCGGCCTATCAGCCGCTGGATCCGCAATACATCGGCAGCGGCTTGCTGACCCGGCCGGATGTCCAGCGCTTCATCGACCACCGGGTGCGCCGCGGCGGTTTTTCCCGCGCCGAGCTGGAGGTGTTTTTTGGCAGCGTGGAACACAAGCAGAACATCATCGGCATCATGGACCGTCCCGGTACTTCGCGGCCGTGGTATGAGTTCCAAAAGGCCAATGTCGGCGGCCGGATTGCCGGTGGCGACCGCTTCTGGCGGCAAAATGTGGCCACCATTGATGCGGTGGCCCAGCGTTACGGCGTGCCGGCCGAGCTGATTGTGGCCATTGTCGGCATCGAAACCAATTATGGCAGCAATATGGGTTCGTTCCGGCTGGGCGATGCGTTGACCACCCTGGCATTCAGCTATCCGCGCCGCGCCGAATTTTTCCAGCAGGAACTGGATGAGTTTTTGCAACTGGCGCATGAAGAAAAGCGCGACATGCTGACCTTCAAAGGCAGTTATGCCGGTGCGATGGGCATGCCGCAATTCATGCCGTCCAGCTACCGCAAATGGGCCGTGGATTGGGATGGTGACGGCCGGCGCGACATTTGGGGCAATGTGGGCGATGTGGCCGCCTCGGTGGCCAATTACATGAAGCAGCACGGCTGGAAAACCGGCGAGCCGATGGCGGTGCCGGTACAGTTGCAGCTCACCCCCCAATTGCAGGCCTTGATTGATGCCAAGACCGAACTCAAATACACAGTGGCCGATTTCAAGCGTTTGGGGGTGTCGGTACCCGCCGGTGTGGCGGATCGTCAGCCGGCGATGCTCTATCGTTTAGAAATTTCACCTGGTCAATACGAATATTGGCTTGGCTTAAACAACTTTTACACGGTTTGGCAGTATAACCACAGCCGCTTGTATGTCAGCGCCGTGCGCGAAATCGCCAACGGCCTGCGCGGCGGCCAGGCCGGCCTGTAGCCGGTTTGTTTTTTCATCATTCATTGGAGTTTAATATGAAAAAAATCCTTGCCTCTGCCGCTGTATTGTTGATGTTGGCCGCCTGTGGCACCACTGGCAGCACCACAAGCCACACCGCACCCCCGCCGGAGTCGACAGGTGCTGCCGCGCCGGCCGAAGCCAGCATGCCTACGGGCAGCGGCCTGTAACCGGATTGATTTTTTGACCCATGGAGTTTGTTATGAAGAAAATTCTCGCTTCGACCACTGCTTTGCTGCTGTTGGCTGCCTGCGGCACCACCAGTGCCCCGAAATCACCTGCTGCCGACCAGCAGGCCAATGCGGCTGCGGCTGCCGAGGCCAGCATGCCCGGCGGCAATGGCCTGCAATTGGCCAAGGTGGACAGCATCGACAGCCGGGTAGAGGTGGCCTACCGTTGTGACAGCCGCAACGGCAAAACCGACATCAAGGTGATGTACGGTGTGAAAGACGGCACCTTGGTGGTGGCGCAAACTCTGGTCAACAATCAGCCTTCACCTGGCCTGTACCGTGTGTTGAACGATAAAAACGGCGACACCCAAAACAGCTATTTTGGTGAAGGCATCACGTGGGTGACTGAAAAAGCCACGCCGGCTGATGTGACCAAGGTCAACGGCAATATGCTGACCCAGGCCGGCAACACCACCGTTAACGGTGAAACCGTGGCTGTGGATGAAATCCTGCTCAAGTCCTGTGTTTTGGACAAGGCCGCTACGGCCAAGCTGAACAAGTAAGTTCGGTTCCACGGCAGGCTGCCTGAACGCGTTTTCAGGCAGCCTGCCGTTTCGCGCAGTACTGCCGTACTGCATCTTGTCAATCCGAAGACGCACACTTATGGCCTATCAGGTACTGGCCCGCAAATGGCGGCCGAAGAAATTTGCCGACTTGGTCGGGCAGGAACATGTGGTCAAAGCCCTGGTGAATGCCTTGGACAAAGGTCGGCTGCACCATGCCTATTTGCTGACCGGCACCCGCGGGGTGGGCAAAACCACCATTGCCCGCATTCTGGCCAAAAGCCTCAATTGTGCCGACAGCCATCAGGGCGAGCCGTGCGGCGTGTGCGACCGCTGCCGCCAGATCGACAGCGGCCGTTATGTCGATTTGCTGGAGATTGATGCCGCTTCCAATACCGGCATTGACAACATCCGCGAAGTATTGGAAAACGCCCAGTATGCCCCCACCCAGGGGCGTTACAAGGTGTACATCATTGACGAAGTGCACATGCTGTCCAAAAGTGCCTTCAATGCCATGCTCAAAACACTGGAAGAGCCACCGGAGCATGTCAAATTCATCCTGGCCACCACCGACCCGCACAAAGTCCCGATCACGGTTTTGAGCCGCTGCCTGCAATTTGTGCTGCGCAATCTCAATGTGCAGCAGGTTCACGAACATTTGGCCCATGTGTTGCAACAAGAGCAGATTGCTTATGAAGACGCGGCATTGCAACTGCTCGGCCGGGCCGCGATGGGCTCGATGCGTGATGCCCTGAGCCTGTTGGATCAGGCGATTGCATTGGGTTCCGGCAGCGTCACCGAAGCCGATGTGCGTCACATGATCGGCGCGGTGGACCAAAGTTATCTGTATGCCTTGCTCGCCGCGCTGGCCGATGGCGATGGCCAGGCGCTGCTGGCCCAGGCGGCCGCGATGGCCGAACGCGGGGTAGGCCTGGACAGCGCACTGAGCGAACTGGCATTGTTGCTGCAGCGGCTGGCACTGGTGCAGGCGGTGCCCGGCAGTTTGGCGGCATCGGACCCGGAAGCGCCGCGACTGCATCATTTCGCCGCGCGCTTGGGCGCCGAACAATTGCAGTTGTACTACCAATGCGCCTTGCGCGGCAAACAGGACTTGCCGCTGGCCCCGGATGAATATGCCGGCTTTGTGATGACCCTGTTGCGCATGCTGGCATTTACCCCGCTGGCCGCCGCTGGCGCACCGGTGGACCGTCCGATTCACGGCAGCCAGCTGCACGATCCGGCACCGGCCGGTACCGGCCCGACCGCCAGGCTGCCTGAAAACCTGCCGGCAGCAGAGGCTGCCGGTTCTGCCACAACGCAACCGGTAGTCGATTTGGCCGCCGTCCGGCCGCCGGCCGACAATCCGCCATCGGATGAACCGCCGCCACCGGAGGCTGCCGCAGATGATTTGCCTCCGTGGGAGGCCATGCCGGCAGCAGCCCTTGCTGGCGATGAGTCTGCTGCTGTGGCAGCGCCTGTCCCACAGGATGAGCCGGTCTTGCCGGCGCACCCCGGTCACGATACCGCATCCGCAGCCAGTGTTGAACCCGCCGTTTTGCCATCCGCCACCGAGCCGGCGCCGGTGGCAGCCGAGCACGCCTTACCGCCATTGACCGCCGAGTCATGGCCGCAGATTGTGGCCATGTTGGCACAGAAACTGGGTGCCGTGCAGTTGTTTGCCCAGCATTCGGCGCTGGCCGACTTTAATGCCGAACGCGGCGAGCTGGTTTTGGCCCTGGCGGCCGAAGGCGAGCTGACGGCCGATCAGCAACGCCTGCAACGTTTGGGCAAGGTGTTGTCCGAAGCCTACGGCCAGGCGATTCAGGTACGCACCGAAGCCTTGGCCGTTGACAGCGGTTTGGAAACCCAGGCCATGCGCCGTGTCCGCCTGCGTGACGAGGCGCGTGACGAGGCGCGGCAGTGTTTGGAAGCCGATGCGGCGGCACGCGCCCTGAAAACCCACTTCGGAGCCGAATGGCTGCCGGAGAGTCTGGTGCTGAAAACACCGTCCTGACCGGGACGGAAAACCCGATTGATTTGATTTCTTGATGCCACGGAAGGAAACACCATGTTTGGAAAAGCCGGTTTGAGCGGTTTGATGAAGCAGGCGCAGCAAATGCAGGAGCGCATGAAACAGGCCCAGCAGGAGTTGGGTAATATCGAAGTGGAAGGCGAAGCCGGTGCCGGCATGGTCAAGGTCAGCATGACCTGCCATTACGGAGTCAAGCGGATCAGCATTGACGACACACTGCTGGCCGATGCGGCCGAAGACAAGGAAATGCTGGAAGACCTGATTGCCGCCGCTGTGAACGATGCGGTGCGCAAGGCCGAAGCCACCACCTCAGAACGCATGGCCCAGTTTACCCAAGGCATGAATTTGCCGGCCGGTATGGGTGATTTTTTCAAATAAAACCGGCCCTCTGGCCGTTTGAGCATTTGCCTGATGAAACCCACCGATGCCCTCGGCCGGTTGACCCAAGCCTTGAAGGCCCTGCCCAATGTCGGCCCCAAGTCGGCACAGCGCATGGCCTACCATTTGCTGCAGCACCAGCGAGACGGTGCCGCCGAACTGGTGGCCGCTTTGCAGCAGGCTTTGCAGCAGGTACGGCATTGCCGTGGCTGCAATACCCTGTGTGAAGGCGAATGGTGCCATTTGTGCGCCGACCACACGCGCGACGCCCGCCGGCTGATGATTGTGCACATGCCATCCGATGTGGCCAGCATGGAGGCGGCCCATTGCCATGACGGTTATTACTTTGTGCTGATGGGCCAGATCAGTCCGTCACAGGGCATGGATTTGAGCCATATTGCGCTGGATCGGCTGGTGGCCCGCTTGCAGCAGGGTGCGGTGGAGGAAATCATCATTGCCACCAGCTTCACTGCCGAGGGCGATGCCACCGCCCATGTTTTGGCCGAACTGTTCAAAAACCTGCCCTACAAAGTCAGCCGCCTGGCCCGCGGCATGCCCTTGGGCAGCGAGCTGGAATATGTGGATGCCGGCACCCTGGCCCAGGCGGTGTATGAACGGCGGCAGCTGAAATAGCCGTCAGTGTTGGCCGGTACCAAAGGTCTCGGGCCGATTGCCTGAATGGCAAGAGGCCGATCCGAAACATAAAGTCTGATGCGGTGGTGACATTGCACAAAGGCTGCCTGAAAACGGTTTTCAGGCAGCCTTTGTGTTGTCTGTTGGCAATCTTGGTGATGGAATGCTGTTCCAAATGTTGCAGCGGGTGCCGGCAGCATCTCAGTAACCGGCAAGCAGGCCAGTGGGTACAGACTTCACAGGCACCGATGGTTTGTTCCGGTCTCAGTCTGATGGGTTGGGCGGCACCTTGCTGCCGGCATCCGGCCAGGGCAGGTGGTGGGTCAGGCTGCGGATGACCAGACGGTTTGGGTGCAGGGCTTGTTGCAGGGTGGCGGACCAGGGCGGCGG
>JBHAET010000253.1:0-5737 GCA_041855705.1 Neisseriaceae bacterium | reverse complement strand
GGCCAACAGGCAGCCGGCGGCCAGCAGCGGTTTAAGGTTGTTTCGGATCATAAATGGTCGCCTTGATGCGGGAAGAGAGGTTGAGGAAACCGCGTTCCCGGTTGTATTCCACGCCAACGGCACTGCCGTGTGACAGCCCGTAGCGGTATTGCACCGGTGCATCGGTACGTGCCGACTGGTCGGTGGTGTCCACCGTCAGCCGGCTGGTGCGCAACACCCCGGCCGGTTCCTGGCCACGGGCACGCTTGTCCAGCACCACATCGCCGGCAAACACCACTTGGCGGCTATCGGTGTGGTAGTTGGCCTGACGGGCGGAAACCTGGTACAACGGGGTGCCGGCTTCCAGCAGGGTCAGCTGCGGTGCGTCGATGTGAACCACGGTTTGCTGCGGCAACTGCCAGGCACGGCGGGCGCTGAGGCTTTCGGCCAGCGCGCCGTTTTGGTCGAAGCGTTCGCCGGCAATGCCGTCAATCTGGTATTTGGGCTGGTTCGGGTCCAGCGGTGCTTCCACAATGTCGATCTGGCTGACCCGGTCCAGCCAGAAGCTGACGCCGCCCATCAACAGGGCCAGAATCAGGGGGAACAGCCAGGTACCGCGGGGTTTTTGCATGTGCTCAATCCGGAGTGGAGGCTGCCTGAAGCCGGGTCGGCGGCACCGGAAAATCGATTCGTGAACGGATCAGGTTGGCCGTGCGCCGTGTGTGTTGCGGTGTCGGGTTGCCCGCTTTGCCGGCGGTGCGCCGTTTGGCAGGCGCATCGGAACACGGCGGTGCATGGTTTGGCGGTTGGCGGTTTCAGGAATGATGCCCGGTGCGGTCTTGGCGGCAAGACAGCAAACAAAGTGGCATTATACCGGTTCGCCACCGGCTGGGAAGGTTTGGCGTGGCCGGTGCTGGCGGGTGGACGGCATGGGCGCAACGGGTGCCGGATTACAGCCATATCTGCCCCTGCTTGTCAAAAAACCTGCCGACGGCTACAGTGGCGTGAGGCGGCACCATCGTGCGGCCATGACATGAGTACAAGGAAACCACATCATGACGGTATTGCAGCAGGTCAAAGCACTGGGCCAGCAAATTTGGCTCGACAATCTGTCGCGTTCGCTGATCCAGTCCGGCGAACTGGCACACATGCTGGCGCAGGGCGTGTGCGGGGTCACTTCCAACCCGGCCATTTTCCAGAAAGCCTTTGCCGGCGACCCGCTGTATGCGGCCGAAATTGCCGCCTTGCGACAACAGAACCTCAATGCCCGCCAGCGTTACGAAATCCTGGCGGTGGCCGATGTGCAGGCAGCCTGTGATGTGTGCCTGGCCGAATACCGCGCCGGCGATGGGCGCAGCGGCCTGATCAGCCTGGAAGTGGCGCCGGATCTGGCCGATGATGTCCAGGCGACGGTGGCCGAAGCCCGGCGTCTGCATCAGGCCATCGGCCGTGACAATGCCATGATCAAGGTGCCGGCCACCGATGCCGGTTTGCTGGCCTTGACCGAGCTGATTGCCGAGGGCATTCACGTCAATCTGACCCTGCTGTTTTCGCGCCGGCAGGTGGAGCGGGCCTATCAGGCTTATTGCGAAGGCTTGCGCCGGCGGCTGGTGCGGGGCTTGCCGGTTGATGGCGTGGAAATGGTGGCCAGTTTCTTTGTGTCGCGGATTGACAGTGCGCTGGATCCGACCTTACCGCCGCATTTGCAGGGCCAAACCGCGATTGCGCTGGCACGGGCCGCCTATGCCGATTGGCAGCAGTTTTTTAGCGGAGTGGCATTTGCCGATCTGGCCGCCGCCGGCAGCCGGCCGCCGCGTTTGCTGTGGGCGTCCACCGGCACCAAAAATCCGGCCTATTCCGATGTGTTGTATGTGGAAAGCCTGATTGGGGCCGAAACCGTGAACACGGTGCCCGGCAACACGCTGGCGGCATTTGTCGACCACGGCCGTGCCGAGGCGACGCTGGCCGAGGATGTACCGGCGGCGTTGCGGGTGCTGGACGAAGTGGCGGCGCTGGGGGTGGATGTGGAAGTGTTGGCCAATCGCTTGCAGCAAGACGGCTTGCAACAGTTTGTCGAGGCTTTTGATGCCTTGTTGCAGCCTTTGACATGAGGAGACCTTTGCAAACCTCCCTTCTGCGGCGCATTTGAAGCGTTGTGCGCTGCTCGCTTGCTTGCCTATCTAATTGATATGTCTGCGCTCGCTGCGCTGCTACGCCTCGAGCTGCATCCACATCTGAGGGTTTTACAAAGGTCTCATGAGGATTGCATGCTTCATAAACCACAGGCTGCCTGAAAACCATTTTTCAGGCAGCCTGTGCTTTATTGGCGAGCAAGGTTTATTTGGGCCGGCGGAAACTGTCGTGACAGGATTTGCAGCTGGCACCGACATCGCCATAGGCAACCTTGATGTCGGCCAGATTGCCGCTTTGCGCTTTTTCGGTCAGCACCGCAACAGCGGCATGGAACTTGTCCACTTCGGCCTGGAATTTGTCCGGCTCGCTCCACACGGCGGGCAGGGCATCACCGTTTTGGCCGTCGCCATCGGCGGCGAAGTGTTTGAACGGCTCTTTGCTCAAGGCATCAAACGATGCGGCGGCGGTTTTGAATTTCTCCACATCGTAGGGTTCTTCGTCTTTCACCATTTTGCCCATGCTGGTGAAGTCGGGCATCATTTGTTTGAATGCGGTGGTGCGGGCTTCGGAATTGGGGCCTTTTCCGCCGCCGGCAGCCTGGCCGCCGCTGCCGCCGCAGGCGGCCAGTGCCAGACTGCTGCACAGCAGCAAGAGTGATAATTTGCTTTGCATGGTGTGTCCTTGTTTTTCAAGTCGGGTGGGAAAAATGAACGGGCAGGGCGCGGTAACCGTTCCCTGCCGTCGGCTTATGGCTGTGATGGCTTGCTTAAAGAAGCGATTTACGGTTGCAGGTTCCGTGTTGCTTTAATCTTTAAACGCCTTGTGGCAGGCTTTGCAGCTTTCGCCCAATTGGCCGAACGGGGCTTTGACCTGATCGTAGCTGCCGGATTGTGCCGCCACATTCAGGGCGGCAGCGGCATCGGTAAAGCGCTTGATGGCGGCTTGGAATGCCTGCGGATTTTCCCATACCGCGGCGGCGGCATCGGAGCCGCGGCCATCGCTGCCGGCACGGTAGTGCGGCCACGGTTTGTCGGCGCTTTGCTGCAACTGGGCGGCCAGACGGGCAAAAGCGGCGGCGTCAAAATTCTGGGCATTGCCCTGTTTGATCAGATTGCCCATCTGTTTGCTCAGACGGCCCCAGTCTTTCATGTATTGCTGGCGGGTTTTGATGTCGTTGTCGGCATGGGCCAGCGGCGCGGCCAGTGCGCCCAGGCACACGGCCAGCAGTAGCTTGCGTTTCATGTGGCGGCTCCTTTCGGTTGGACGGTGTTGCAAACCGGATGCGGCCGTTCTGTTGCGGCCGCTGGGTATGTACCTTACCGCAAGCGTGCGGTGGCGTCCAGTATGCTGCTGTGCTGCTGTTTGCGTTCTCGGTCTGATGTTCGTGGGATCGCCGAATGTCAGGGCTGATCCACTTTGTGGCGGATGAACTGCTCGGCCGCTTCCTTGATCTGGAAACGGTCGGCATGACAGGTGAAGTCGGGGCCCATCAACGGGGCGAAATCGACCTGAACCTGAATCCGGCGCAGACGGACGATGCGCCACACGGAGCGGTAAAACGAAGTGTTGCCGACCCAGGCGGCGTCGGCACAGCGCTGGCCGCTGTCGGTGTAATAGCGCAGCGCCATGGCCTGTACCGGGGTGCAGGTATCGATGGCGGCCTGAAACAGGGCGGCCTTGAACGGCAGCACGCCCATGCCGTCGGATGTGCGTGCCTCGGGAAAGAAGGTCACGCTTTGGCCCTGGGTCAGTGCGGCGGCGATGGACTGATTGACCGAGTGGGTGTCCTGGCGCGAATTGCGGTTGATGAACACGGTACCGGCACGGGCCGCCAGCGGGCCGACCAGCGGCCAGCGGCGGATGGACTGCTTGGCAATGAAGCCGCTGGGATACAGCGCCAGCAACACAAATATATCCAGCCACGACACATGATTGGCCACCGCCAGCACCGGCGGCCGGGCGGGGCATTGGGCATGGCAGTTGACGCGGGTGCTCAGGTTGAGGGTTGCGAGCAGCCCTTCGGCCGCCTGCTGCAATACCGCATCGCGCTGCTGCGGGCTGCGCAGTCGGGCAATGCGGACCGTACTGGCGGCAAACCAGCCGGCCAGACGGCCCAGGCGATAGAGGCTGGCCCAAACGGAATGACGGTCGGTGGCAGACATGGCGGTTACCTTTGGCAGCGGGGGCAATGAAAACTGCTGCGCTGGCCGAGAACGGTTTTGACAATTTCGCCGCCGCAACGCGGGCAGGCTTGGCCCGGGCGGCCATACACGGCATAGTATTGCTGGAAATAGCCGCTGTTGCCCTGGCTGTCGACAAAATCGCGCAGGGTGCTGCCGCCGGCGGCCAGTGCCCGTTGCAACACGTCGCGCACGGCTACGGCCAGCAGCCGGTACTCATCGGTGCTGAGCCGGTTGGCCGGCCGGTTGGGGGCAATGCCGGCCTGAAACAGGGCTTCGTTGGCATAGATATTGCCCACCCCCACCACCACGCGATTGTCCATCAGTGCCGGTTTGATCGCGCTGTGCCGGCGCGCGAGCGCATGTTGCAAATACGGGCCGTCAAACGCATCCGACAAGGGTTCCGGTCCCAGGTGTTGCAGCAGGGGATGGTGCTCGGCGGCACCGGCAAACCAGAGCACGGCACCGAAGCGGCGCGGATCATGAAAGCGCAGCAGGGTGCTGTCGTCGAATTCGAAATCCAGGTGGTCGTGCTTGCGTGCCGGCGGATGCGTGCCGGGGCTGTGGATGCGCAGGCTGCCGGACATGCCCAGATGCAGCAGCAAAATGCCGCCGTCGGTGTGCAGCAACAGATATTTGGCCCGCCGTGCCACCGTGTGCAGCCGCTGGCCATCCAGAATGGCGGCCAAGTCCGGTGCGACTGGCCAGCGCAGTTGGGCCTGGCGCACCGTGATGCGGGCAAACCGTTTGCCGCAAATATGGGGGGCAATGCCGGCACGGGTGGTTTCGACTTCGGGCAGTTCGGGCATGGCGAAACGGTGGGCGGATGGTCGTGGCTTAAAGAGGCGCAACGGTATCACAGCCGGCAGGGCCAAACAAGCGGCCGCTTCCGGGTAAAGATTGTGTAAGCCCGGCGGCGCAGACAAAAATGCTTGTGTTAAAGTAGCGGTTTTGAGGCTGCCTGAACGGTGCAATACCGAGGGATTTGGCCCAATGGACGGTGTGATGAGGCACGGATGGTTCGGTTCCGTTTCGGCGGGAAGCATCTGCTGCGTCAAAGCCATATTGAATTGCTTCAGAAACCTGTCGCGGCGCATTGCGCGGCAGGGTGCCGGAAGCGGATTGAGACCTTTGCAAACCCCTCAGATGTGGATGCAGTTCAAGGCGTAGACCACGCTGCGAGTGCAGACATAACCTAGAGTTAGGCAAACGAGCGAGCAGCACACAACGCTTCAAATGCGCCGCAGATGGGGGGTTGCAAAGGTCTCGGATTGATGTACTGAGGAATTGTGATGCCGTATTGGAACAGCCGTGCCCTGCCGCTGGTTTTGGCTTTGACCCTGTTGCCGCCGGTGGCGGCGGCCGATACTTTGTCTGCGCCGGGCAGCGTGCCGGCGATTGAAGCCCAGTTGCAGCGGCCCAAAGCCGCTGCCCGCAACTTGGTC
>JBHAET010000252.1:0-5313 GCA_041855705.1 Neisseriaceae bacterium | reverse complement strand
GCCCAACTGATGGCTCAGCACGAGGCAATTTTCGCCGCCATCGAACAAAAAGATCCCGCCGCCGCCCGTCAGGCGGCGCACCAGCATCTGGACTATGTGAAGCACAGTTTGCAGCGACGGCGCGAACAACAGGCACGCGAGATGGTGTCGCAGGCACTGGCGGCCAGTGACCGTCACAAACTGGATTAATCTTTCTGGCGGCCCGGCCATGGCGGTGCGGTGACCGCCATCGGTTTAATTGCCAGCGCCCTGTTGCAATTGCTGCAAAGCCTGCTCGCTCTGGCGTACCGCCTGTTCCAGGCCGGCAATCCGCTCCAGGTATTTGGCGTAATTGCGTTCATTGCCATAGCGTACCTGACGGCCTTGCTCCAGTGCTTGGCGCGCGGCGTCCAGCTGGCGTTGGGCGGCTTGGATTTGAGCGCTGTTGTCAGCGCCGGCCGCTGCCGGATTGTCGGATGATACCTCGGCGGTGGGCGGGGAAACTTCCTCGGTGACCGTGCCGGGGGTTACCGGTGTGCTGGTATAAAACCCGCCGGCACCGCTGAGATCGGCAGCTTGGCATTGGCGGCCGGGGGTTTGGCTGTAATAGCGCCGGCCTTGGGCATCTTTGCACTCGTATACCGGGGCGGCCTGTACGGTGGCGGTGCCAAGCAACAGGACAGCCAGGCTGATGAGACGTGTATTCATGGTGATGGACTCCATAACAGAAAATAAAAAAGTTTGGCCAGCAAAAGCGGGTTTATTGTCCGTCATAGGCAATGTGGCAGTCGGCATAGCCTTTGGCTTGGCATGCTTGCAATACCGTGTCCGGGCTGCCGGATCGGTCCGCATTGTGGGTGATGCGGTAACGCCCTTCTTGGGTGTCAAAACCCATGGCCACCACCATGCGGCCTGTGCCTTTTTTGGTTCTGTGGTTGCACCAGAAATTGCCATAGCGTTTTTTTGAGTCCCGATCGCATGTTGCTCTGGCATCACCCCCGGCCAGGTAGGTATCGTATTTCACCCACCAGCTGCCGTCTTTGATATTGTAGGCAAAAGTGGTGCCCGGCATGTCGGTCAGCCTGGGACTAACCGTACCAACGGGCGGCTTGCCGGCATTGGGATTGGGGGATGCGGAAGAGTCACCACAGCGGTCATAACGGATATTGCAATCCAGCCCATATTGCTGCATGGTTTCAAGCTGGCTGGGTGTCATTTGCGCCCATGCGCCACCCGAAACTGCCAATAGGGTGCAGAGAATCAGGGGTCTGAGAGGGTGTTTCATGTGCTTCTCTCCTGTGTGGGGAAGGGCAGGTTTCAGGATGCCGGAACAGGCAGGGTGCGGTTTGATGCACCGTTTGCGGGGTGGTGCAAGGGCTTACGGTGCGCAATAGCTTGTATCCTTCAGTTGCTGCTTGAACGCCCTACATGCATTCAGTAGATCGGGCATTGATACCCGACCTACTGTGTTTTAGTTTTACTGCCCGTCATAGGCAATACGGCAGTCGGCATAACCTTTGGCTTGGCAGGCCCGCAATACGGTGTCCGGGCTGCCGGATCGGTCCGCATTGTGGGTGATGCGGTAACGCCCTTCTTGGGTGTCAAAACCCATGGCCACCACCATGGTGCCTGTGCCTTTTTTGGTTGCATGGTTGCACCAAGCCTTGCCGTCGTAACGTGCTGTTGAGTCTTGATCACATGTTGTTCTGGCATCACCCCCGGCCAAGTGGGTATCGTATTTTACCCACCAGCTGCCGTCTTTGATATTGTAGGCAAAAGTGGTACCCGGCCTGTCGGTCAACTTGGAGCTTCCAGTACTGGCGGGGGCTTGCCAGCATTGCTGCTTTGACTTCCATGACCGTCATAACCTTGGTGCTGTGGGTTCTACTGCCTGTGGTGTTCTTCCGAATTGTAGGGATTGGCCAATACAGGTCCCGTCATGCCGCCGCTCATCAGGGCAAGGACGGCCAATGCTTTGAATGTGGCTGCTTTCATCACAGTCTCCAGGAGGCGAAATAAAATCCGGCCTTGTGGGCTGGATTGCGGGCGGATTGCCATCCGCCCGGCGGTTTCAGGTAGCCTTTTAACTAAAAATGGAAAACGCCAAGTGCCCCTTGTATGTTGCAAGCAACGTATAGTAATCCACTTAATTTCCATTATGGCGTTGCTGCGCCGTGCCGTACTATTTTTGTACTGTCTGCGGCTTGCTGCCTTGTACTGAAAATTAATTTTGGATTCACTATAGCACAGAGACTTTTGCAAAACCCCTGTCTGTGGCGCATTTGAAGCGTTGTCAGTTTATACCCTTATAGGGTACTGCTCGCTCGCTTGCCTAACTTTATGTTATGTCTGCATTCCCTGCGGTCGCTGCGCTGCTATGCCTTGAGCTGCATCCACATCTGGGGGCAAAGGCTCCCATCACAACCCAACAGCTACCCTGACAATAACTCAAGGTCGGTAGGGTTGGCTTTGGCATTGCGATTGGCCGGAGTGGCGGCATTCCCACACCGTGCCCGCGCCTTCGATTTGCGGGGTACTGGGCGCGGGGCGCTGGGGCGAGGTGTGGAGGCCGGGAAGGATGCCGGCACAGCCGCTCAGCAACAGGGCGGCCAGAGCGGCGGCGATTGGGGCAACGCTGCGTGCAGAGGTGTTCATGGGCTATTCTCCTTGCGGTTATGGGCTTTAGTCGGCGTACTCTTCGTCGTACTCATCAAGCGCGCAGAAGGCTTTGCCACCCACGCTGCTGGGGCAATGCAGACCGGGGGTGCGGCCGGCGTCGGCACGGCACATGTCCATGGCCTGCTCGCGCAGGGCGGCTTCGGCGTCACCGTTCAGCAGCAGTCTTTTTTCGCCCAGTTCAACGGATTGGGCCTGCCGGCGCAGATCCACCGGGGTGATGTACACGCGGGAGAAGGCTTTGACGCCACCGCTGCGATAGAGGTAGCCATCGGTGACGCCCACGCAGGCGTTGGAGAGGCGTGCGGCAATCTGGCAGCGTGCCCGGCTGCCGTAGTCGCGGCATTCGCGCAGGGCTTTTTGCTCGGCCTCGGCCGGGGTGGCGCCGGTGGCGAATTCGTAGTCGATGCCGCCGGGTCTGTTCACCAGTACCAGTGCGCCGTGATTGGGCTTGAGGATGTAGCGGGTCACTTGCAGTTCGCGCCCTTCGTAGCAGCCGTAGCTGTAGCAGCCGGGTCGCTGGCCCGGGCTGCCCGAACCGCGCGGGCCGACGTAGCCGGGGTGGCCGGGTTGGTGGTGGCGGTGCTGTATCTCCAACTGCAACTGCTGTTGCTGCCTGAGCTGCTGTTGGGCGCGTTGTTGGTGGCCCCAATCTTGCGCAAAAGCGGGATTGTTTAGGCCAAGCAGGGTGGTGCCCAAGCTCAGGGCAATCAGGCATAGTAAGGGTTTCATGGGGCAAGTCTCCTTTGTTCGCGCCAGAATCAAACTTTTGAAGTTTTATTGGAAAGTCCGCCGCCTCCCGGTATCCGGCGGATTTGTGGCTGGAAACGGCGGAATTTGCGAACCGCCCGATTGCGGCTCGGTCGGTCGGATGATCCGCAGTATAAATGCCAATGGATTAAACGCCAAGACGCTGTCTCGAAAGCAGCATCCATACTCAACCCGGTGCCACAGGGTGCAATTTGTTGCACTGCTTATTGCAATGTGGTGGCTTGATGGCAGACATCGGCATTTGGTGCATCAAAATGCCTGCAATGGCGGCGGGTTTGACATCCGCCCGGCGGTTTCAGGTAGCCTTTCGCAGGTCGGGCATGGATCCCCGACCTGCTGCCATATTTTGCTGTTATTTGCGCTCTACCTGGCTCACATCGCGCACGGCGCCGGTGTCGGCGGAAGTGGTCATCGCGGCATAGGCGCGCAGGGCAGCGGAAACGTGGCGGTGGCGGTTTTCGGGTTTCCATGCTTTTGTGCCGCGCGCTTCCATTTCGGCGCGGCGGCCGGCCAGTTCTTCGTCGGATACGGCCAGGCGGATGCTGCGGTTGGGGATGTCGATTTCAACAGTATCGCCCTCGCGCACCAAGCCGATGGCGCCGCCTTCGGCCGCTTCGGGGGAAACGTGGCCGATGCTCAATCCGGAAGTGCCGCCTGAAAAACGGCCGTCGGTCAGCAGGGCGCAGGCTTTGCCCAAGCCTTTCGATTTCAGGTAGCTCGTAGGATAGAGCATTTCCTGCATGCCGGGGCCGCCTTTGGGGCCTTCGTAGCGGATAATCACGATGTCGCCGGCCACGATTTGGTTGTCCAAAATGCCGGCCACGGCGCTGTCTTGGCTTTCAAACACGCGGGCGCGGCCGGTAAATTTCAAGATGCTGTCGTCCACGCCGGCGGTTTTCACCACGCAGCCGCGCTCGGCGATGTTGCCGAACAGCACAGCCAAGCCGCCGTCTTGCGAATAGGCAAATTCTTTACTGCGGATACAGCCGTTTTCGCGGTCTAAATCCAAGCTCGGCCACTGGCGGCTTTGCGAAAACGCCTGAGTGGTGCGCACGCCGCCGGGTGCGGCTTTGTAACGCGCATGCGCCGCTTCGTTGGCGGGATTCATCACGTCCCATTGTGCCAGCGCGTGTTTCAGCGTGGGCGCGTGCACGGTGGAAACATCGGTTTGCAGGCAGCCGGCGCGGTCGAGTTCGGCCAAAATGCCTATCACGCCGCCGGCACGGTGGACATCTTCCATATGGTATTTCTGGGTGGCAGGTGCGACTTTGCACAGGCACGGCACTTGGCGGCTGATACGGTCGATATCGGCCATTTTGAAATCCACTTCGGCTTCGTTGGCGGCGGCCAGCAAGTGCAGCACGGTGTTGGTGGAGCCGCCCATCGCCACATCGAGGCTCATGGCATTTTCAAACGCGGCTTTGGTGGCGATGCTGCGCGGCAGCACGCTCGCATCGTCTTGTTCGTAATAGCGTTTGGTGATTTCCACAATCAGGCGACCCGCTTCGAGAAACAGCTCTTTGCGGCCGGCGTGGGTGGCCAGCAGCGAACCGTTGCCGGGCAGCGACAAACCCAGCGCTTCGGTAAGACAGTTCATCGAGTTGGCGGTAAACATGCCCGAACACGAGCCGCAGGTGGGGCAGGCGGAGCGCTCTACCGCGGCCACTTCTTCGTCGCTCACGTTATCATCGGCGGCATCAACCATCGCATCGACCAAATCGAGCTTGCGCTCGTCAACGATATTGGCCACGCCGATGACTTTACCCGCTTCCATCGGCCCGCCGGAAACAAACACGGTGGGGATGTTCAGGCGCATGGCGGCCATCAGCATGCCGGGGGTGATTTTGTCGCAGTTGGAAATGCACACCAGCGCGTCGGCACAGTGGG